>JAIRXA010000096.1 GCA_031268525.1 Coriobacteriales bacterium
GTCATTTTGTAAAACAGCTTTTGGCTTATGTTATAAAAAGGAGCAATCCTGTCATAGAGCTTTGCGAACTTTTGGTTGTCTCCATGTAAATCATCCTTCCTAATATAGGAAACGATGGAACCTTCTGTTGCTTTTCCCTGGCTGAAAATGTTATCTCTCACTTCTGTTCCTATATCGCTTTTAAGAAGTATTGCCTTTGCTTCTAATGCTGCTTTCTGGTTCCTCATGCACTTAAATGACCAATGGCGATAAATTCCAATTTATCGAACACTTTGACTTATATTATACTTGAGATATATGGAGTGCGGAAATTTATTGAGCGTTGCACGCCCCTCGACAAAAATGCATACCCCTGACGCGAGGGGGTGTGCATTTTTAGGCAAATCGTTGAACCGTAGCCCCCGCTCGGACGGCAAAAATGACAAAATCCGCTCCCGCCGAGTGGCATCAAACCACTTCGCCAAACGCCCGGCACCCCTAAAACCCCTTGAAATCAAGCCTTTTCAGCCAAAACAAAAACCACCTACCGCTACAATTCCTTGTATCAATAGATGGTAGGTACGATGGAGCCAACGAGGGGACTCGCGCGGATGTGCTGCGCACATCCGCCCCACCTTCGCTCACTGTCGTTCGCTCGGTTTCAGGCCTACAAACGTGCCACCGGCACGTTTGCTTGACGGCCTTCACCCTCACGGGTTCGAGTCCTCCATCCGTCACCGCCTGAAAGACTTTCATTGTTGTAGGTTTATTCGTACTGGAGCCAACGAGGGGACTCGAACCCCTGACCTGCTGATTACGAATCAGCTGCTCTACCAACTGAGCTACGTTGGCCTGTCACATTCGCGAGCGAACAGTATACCATTCTCTGCGTAGATATGGATGTCTGTCTGCTTCGCTCGCCGATCAACCGACGAGGACCTTATCGAGCAGACTGACGATGTCGCCAACGGTCTTGATCTCTGAGGCATCTTCGGTTTCGATGCTTACGCCATACCGCTCTTCAAGCGCGATGATCAGCTCGACACCATCCAGAGAGTCGGCTCCAAGATCATCGGCGAGCAGGGATTCGGGGGTGATCGTGCTTGCGTCGATGCCCAGCTGCTCTGCCAGAGCGGCGCAAACGGTCTCAAAACTCGTGTCTGCCATCATCGATCCTTTCCTGATCCCGCCTGAACGGGAGCCTGTGTCAATTGCGGGAAATCTTTGCGATCCTCTTACTCTTGATCGCGTGAGAACGTACAATGTAAGGATAGCAGAAAGGAAGCATCATGGACGAACTCAGCCTGTACTATCTGCCGACGTGCCCCTACAGCCTCAAAGTCCTGCGTTTCATGGAGACCAACGGCATCGTCATCGATCTGAAGAGCACGACCGAGCCTGTCAACAAGGAGCGCCTGCTTGCGGTCGGCAAGAAAAACCAGGTGCCCTGCCTGTTTATCGGTGAGCAGGCTCTCTATGAGAGCGATGATATCATCGACTACCTGAAGCAGCGCTTCCTGGGCTAGATGTTCGCCAAAGGAGGACGAGATAAACAGCTTGCCTGCGCCAAAGCAACAGAACGGTGAATCCTGCGCGGTATTTAACCTGCGTTTAAGACCTGCGTGCTATTGTTGCACTACTATCTTATTGCTGACGAGCCTTTGAGAGGTAAGACCATGTCCGATCAAGTACCCCATGACCCGTATCGCCCGTCTCTGCCTCTTTCGCCTACTCCTGAACCTCCTCGCAATCTCCCGGGACCCGATCCTGCCTTTGCGCAGGTGACAGCGCCCTATCCGCCCGCCCGGCAGCAGCAGATTCCCTTGGGGCACCAGCAGCCTCCGATGTCCACTCCGGCCGACTCCTCCACTTCGTCCGTCGCCCCGTCAAGCGAGAAAAACGAGCGCAAACGCAGCTCAAAACTCGCGATCTTCACCGTCGCGCTCTTTGGCGTCCTTGTAGGCGCTGCTCTGTCCTTTGGCATTCTTTTTGCGGCGACGGGCGGTTTTCATTTTACGAACTCGACCACCCAGGGAACAACCACAGTCGAAAGAGGGGGATCAAACATCACCATCACACCACCTGCGGAAGACGCCTCGCTCGCTGAGGTGGTCGCCGTCAAGGCCCTGCCTTCAATCGTCAACATTGATGTCTACACCGCAACGCGCGGGTATTATGACGAATCCGGCGCGGCGGCAGAAGGCGATGGTCTGGAGGAATATGGCTTGGGCTCCGGGATTGTTCTGACCGCGGACGGGTACATCCTTACGAACTATCACGTCGTGGAGTACGGCGATGAATTCCTCGTTCGCTTTAACGAACAGGAACAATATAAGGGCACTATCGTCGGCACCGATCCCTCCTCAGACCTTGCGGTTCTGAAGGTCGAAACCACCGGGCTGACGCCTATCGAAATCGGCGATTCGAGCGATGTTGCCGTGGGAGAGTGGGTCATGGCGCTCGGCAGTCCCTTTGGTCTCGAGAAATCTGTCTCGACGGGTATTGTCTCGGCGCTCTTCCGCTCGACGACGATGGAATCCGCCACGGGTCCCAGCATCTATGCGAATCTGATTCAGACCGACGCGGCGATCAATCCCGGCAACTCCGGTGGCGCGCTCGTTAACGCAGAAGGTAAACTTATCGGCATCAACACGCTCATATCCAGCTCAACCGAATCTTCGGCAGGGGTTGGTTTTGCCATCCCGAGCAACTATGCAATGAACATCGCTGATCAGATCATGGCGGGCAAGGAAGTTGAGCACGCCTTCCTCGGTGTGACCCTTTCGACCATCGATTCGAGCAATGCACGAAGCTCTGGCTCTACGGTTACGGCGGGCGCGCGCATCGAAGAGGTCGTTGCGGGTTCTCCTGCGGCCGCCGCAGGGCTTGAGGTCGGTGACATCATCGTCAGTGTGGATGGCTCCACGATCTCCAGCGCCGGCGAACTCGTCATCAAGATTCGAGGACATTTTGTCGGCGATACGATACGCGTCGAATTCATGCGAGGTGCCGAACAGTTGAGCGCGGAGGTCAAACTGAGCTCTGACGCCGCAGTTCGTGGCTAGGGAAGTGCCGATTTATTCACACGGTCGATGAGGCACTTCTTTGCCCTGAGCGATCAGCGCTGCAAGGAAGGGATCGGCGAGGTTGGGGAATAAGGAGAATGGCGGAAGCGTCGCCGCCGTACTCTGCCGACCTTCCAAAGCATTTACGAGCCATATATCATGCTCGCTTACTGTTATGGCATGGTCGCTCTCGATTGCAAATATCTCGTCGTCCGCGAGCCACGCTGTCGGCGAGCATTCCTGCAGGAAAGGGCCATGCGTACAGTCCTGCATGCCGCAGCCGCAACTGAAGTCATCGGTCATGCCGGGCACGATATACGTTCGTATCCGATGAGCGTCAAGCAGCCGTACGCCCTGCGCCTCAAGCTCGGGTGCCAGAATGTCCGTACTGGCAGCAAGTACGAGGGCAAACTGCTGCGTTTCCTCAATCGCACCAGGCAGGCTGTCGTCGATGCGGCGATAGGGATGTCCGCTCTTTGCGCAGGCAAAGCAGCAGGAAAGCACCAGGGGATGAACGCTACCGAAGACGGCGATCGGCTCCGAACGCGACAATTCGCCCCCTTCGCTTCGCTCGATGAGGTGTGCGCCTAAAAGCTCCGAGACATTCCAGGCCTCGCGGTAGGTCAGAGCATCGCCGGTGACCATCCGCATGATGATGTTTCCCGAGTCGTGGAGTGCGTGTAGGCGAAAGGCGTCCAGTAGGATCACGTTCGTGTCCCCTTTGCTTCAAGTTATAGGTTGCCTGCGTGTGCAGGTTCATCATAACGGTTCTCAAAAGCTCCTCCTGCATCGGTGCTACCTACGGGTGTCCTGCCCCGCGAAAACTGTGCCAACCAACACCCGAATCGCACCGCTCAGTGTGCTGTCTGCATAGGCTTGTTCAGTCGGGTGCTCAAACGAACAGCAGGTTCTTGACAGGCAGAAATCTGCACCGTATCTTTCCCCTGAGGAAAGATACGGGAAAGGCAGGCGTCTCGACAGTCTCGATCAACAGTGAGATACCAGCTGCAATCTCGACATACCAGCTGCAATCAGCAGTGAATCTGTTTACCTTCGTTGGGCATCTTCGGTATGATGAGCTGGCACCCGTCAGCTCTTTGGCAGGAAACGTACCCCATGAGAAAGGAAGTCAGTATGAAAGCTTATGCAATGCTCGGACTGAACAAGGCGGGTTGGATCGAGAAAGACCGTCCAGCCTGTGGGCCCCTGGATGCCATCGTTCGTCCCATCGCGCTGGCACCCTGCACCTCCGATATCCACACGGTCTGGGAGGGCGCCATTGGCGAGCGCAGCAATCTGGTGCTTGGCCATGAGGGTACCGGCGAGATCGTCGAGGTCGGTGAGCTTGTCAGGACCTTCAAGCCCGGCGACATCGTCATCATGCCGGCGATTACCCCCGACTGGGGTTCACTGGAAGCCCAGAGCGGCTATGCCGTACACTCCGGCGGCATGCTTGGCGGCTGGAAGTTCTCCAACATCAAGGACGGCGTGTTTGCCGAGTTTATCCATGTCAATGAAGCCGATGCGAACCTTGCCTTCCTCCCCGAGGGCATGGACCCCGAGACCGGTGCGATGCTCTCCGACATGATGACCACGGGCTTTCATGCCTCAGAGCTTGCCGGCGTAAAGTTCGGCGATGACGTCTGCGTTATCGGCATCGGCCCGGTGGGCCTGATGGCGGTTGCGGGCGCCGCGCTGCGTGGTGCAGCGAATCTCTACGCCGTAGGCACGCGTCCCAACTGCGTGAAGGTTGCTCGCACCTATGGCGCCACCGACATCGTCTCGTACAAGGATGGACCGCTCGACGAGCAGATACTGGAAAAGACCCACGGCAAGGGCGTTGATCGCGTATTGATCGCCGGCGGCAACAACGACACCTTTGAGGTTGCCATCAAGATGCTCAAGCCCGGTGGCTCCATCGGAAACGTCAACTATCTTGGTAGCGGCGAGTATGTCAAGATTCCGCGTGTGGAGTGGGGCGTTGGCATGGGACACAAGACCATCCACGGCGGCCTTATGCCGGCTGGTCGTTGGCGTATCGAGCGCCTGGCACAGATGGTCGTCAATGGGCGCGTTGATCCCTCGCTGATGATCACGCACCGTCTGGAAGGCTTTGACAAGATTGAGGAAGCTGTGCTCCTGATGAAGGACAAGCCAGCGGATTTGATCAAGCCAGTCGTCAGTATCAAGTGGTAGGCCGTCAGCATCTGAGGTAGTACGTGAGGTAGTACGTCAGTATCAAGCGGTCGTAGGTTCGTTCTGATCGGTGCCGGTGCCCAGGCCTTTGTGCCTGAGCACCGGCACCGTCAAAATGGCAGAGATGAAGGACAGCGCGCAGATTACTGCCATCGAGACCCAGAGGCCGAAGTGATCTCCGATCAAACCAATGAGTGGTGAGCTGGCAGTGCCAACGCTGACCACAAGCCCCAGCGAGATACCCGAAGCAAGCCCCAGACGATTGGGTAGGTAGGACTGACCCAGAGCAATCACCGAGCTGTAAGACGCGCTGGTTGCCAGAGACACCACCATGACCAAGGCCGTTGCCAGCACCACACTCTTCACAAAGAGGAAGAGTAGGAGGAGGGGTGCGGCGGCACAGAAGCTCAAAACAATCATCCGCTTGAAGCCGATGCGGTCGGCGATGCGCCCGCCGAGCCAGGTAGCAATGGCACCTGAGGCCGAAAACAGTGTGAGCATGAAGGCTGCGAGTTCCTCGGGCTGCTCGAACACACCAACCCAGTACAGGGGAATGAAGACCATCAGCCCTGTGGAAACGATCGAACGCAGGAAGTTGACCGCGCTTACCTTGACGAAGCCGAGCCAGTCGTCTACAAACAGCGAAGAGCCCCTCTGTGCGATGCGCTCGGCCTCCTGAGCGGTAAAGCGGTGATAGGCCCCTGTCTGCGTGAACAGGGCGATGGCCATGAGGATGGCCGGTATGATGAACAGCGCGGTGCCGTGGATGCCAAAGGTCGACAGCGCAAAGATCGTGATGATGGGTCCGATGGCGAAACCGATATTGCCACCGACCGAGAAGTTGGAGATACCAGCCCCCTTGTTGGCGCCCGCTACGACATTGGCGAGCTTGCCGCCTTCGGGGTGAAACAGAGCCACACCGATACCGCATACCGCAGCGCACAAGAGCATCAGAGGATAGGTGTCCATGAACCCGAGCAGCGCAACGCCGCTGCCCGCGAGGAGGACCCCAAGACTCATCAACCAGGGACGGTCGACGCGGTCGCCGAGCCAGCCGAACAGAGGTTGGACCACCGAGGAAACGATGCCGCTGGCCAAGACCAGCGAAGCTGCCAGGGTGTAACTTAAGTGGTAGGCGCTGATGAGGAAGGGGAGCAGTGCCGGTAGTGCGCCCTGATTGATGTCGGTGAAGATATGACCAAACATCAGAAGATAACTATGTGTGCGCGATTTCATAAGCCGACAGTATAGGTCAGCCGACGCCGAGCGGAACCATCGGAGCGGTGAGCGAGTATAATCGAAGGCATGAATCTACTTAAGATCAACGCGAATTCTCCCGACCCTGCCCTTATCGGGCAGGCGGCAAGCACCCTGAGGGCAGGCGCGCTTGCCGTATTGCCGACCGATACGGTCTATGGCCTGGGAGTTGCGCTTCAGGCCGATGAAGGTCGTCAGGCTCTGTATCGCGTCAAGGGGCGCGATGCGGATAAGGCCATCCCTGTCCTGATCGCGTCACCTGACACCCTCGGCGAGCTCGCCACGCAGCTCCCTGCCTACGCATACGATCTGGCGCGGCGTTTCTGGCCCGGCCCTCTGACGCTGGTCGTCAGGGCTGCTCGCAGCATGCCGCCTGCCTGGTGTGCCTCCGACGGCTCAGTGGCGCTCAGGATGCCCGCGTGTGCGGTAACTCTGGCACTCATCAGGGCCGTTGAGGGGCCCCTCGCGGTAACTAGCGCCAATCGTCAGGGTCAGGCACCTGCAAGCACGGTCGCTACCCTCGATCCTCTCATTGCCGCCCAGGTCGATCTGATCATAGACTCGGGTCCCGTAGCTCTCGGTATATCCTCGACGGTCGTCTCCTGCCTGCATGCTGAGCCTCAGGTTCTTCGTTCGGGCGCACTTGGGTTATGATGGTTCGTATGGGTTCATACAGCTTCATACAGGTTCATGCGAGCGGAGAGAGGTCATGGCGATAAACACTATTATAATTGCAAGCGATCATGCTGGATTTTCACAGAAGCAGGCCTTAGTCGCCTGGTTGCGTGAACAGGCTTACCAGGTAAACGATCTGGGACCCGAGGGCGAGGGGCGTGTTGATTATCCCGATTATGCCGCCTTGGTCGGTCGTGCGCTTGTGGCTGGCAATGCGGATGTGGGTATTCTCATCTGTGGTACGGGTATCGGCATGGCCATTGCGGCCAACAAAATTGCAGGCGTCAGGGCCGCCAACATAACAGATCCCGTCTTTGCGGCACTGGCTCGGGAGCACAACGACGCGAATGTTCTTGCCCTCTCTGGTCGTTTTGTCGATGAGGCGACCAATCGATCCATCGTCGAGACATTCCTCGCCACTCCCTTCTCCGGCGGTCGCCACGTCGGGCGCCTGGCGAAGATCAGCGCACTGGAATAAGCAGACACGGCCCGGGGAATTGCGCTAAGATAGGAAGCGAGCCATTCAGATATCCGGCAAACACATGAACGTATGAACGCATGAAACACATGAACGCATGAAACGCATTGCTGTCAGTCCTCGACCCGAAAGGCCCATCCATGCCCTTCGACCATCTCCGTGCCGCTGATCCCGCCATAGCAGCGGCAATCAACGACGAACTTGCGCGCGAACGCACCCAGATCGAACTCATCGCTTCCGAAAACTTTACCTCGCTGGCCGTCCTTGAGGCGGTCGGCAGTGTACTGACCAACAAGTATGCCGAAGGCTATCCCGGCAAGCGTTATTATGGCGGCTGCCATGTCGTCGATGTCGTCGAGGAGGTGGCTCGCGATCGCGCCAGGCAGCTCTTCGGTGCTGCCTATGCGAATGTCCAGCCACATTCTGGCGCCAGCGCGAACCTCGCTGCCTACCTGGCTCTGGTCAAGCCCGGTGATCGTGTGTTGGGCATGGACCTCTCGCATGGCGGACACCTTACTCACGGTTCACCCGCCAACTTCTCGGGCAAGGTCTACGAGATGTACTTTTATGGCCTCGATCCCGATACGGAAACGCTGGATATGGACGAGGTCGAGCGTATCGCCAAAAAGTGTCGTCCGCAGATGATCATCGCCGGCGCCAGCGCCTACCCACGATTTCTGGACTTTGAGCGCTTTGCCGCCATCGCCCATGAGGTCGGCGCGGCCCTCATGGTCGATATCGCCCACATTGCCGGGCTGGTCGCCGGTGGTGCGCATCCCTCGCCCATGCCCCATGCCGAGATTGTCACTTCAACTTCACACAAGACTCTGCGTGGACCGCGCGGCGGTTTCATTCTCACCAATGACCCCGACATCGCCGCTCGCGTGGACAAGGCGGTCTTTCCCGGCTCGCAGGGCGGCCCTCTGGAGCATGTCATCGCCGGCAAGGCTGTGGCCTTTGGCGAAGCTCTGCGCCCCGAGTTCGCTGACTACGCCCATGCCATCGTTGCCAATATGCAGGCGATGGGTGAGGGCATGGTGGAGGGTGGCCTGCGTCTGGTTTCGGGCGGCACCGACAACCATCTGGCGCTCGTTGATCTGACGGCAGCCGAGGTCACCGGTAGCGATGCCGAGGGCATTCTTGAGGCCGTTGGTATCACCGTGAACAAGAACAAGATACCCAATGAAACCCGTCCGGCGCTCGTGACGAGCGGTATTCGGGTCGGCTCAGCGGCCATGACGACACGTGGCTTCACAGTCGAAGAGGCACGTGAAGTGGGTTGCTGTGTCGCCCGCGCGATCTTTGAGCACGATGACGCGAGGGCAATTGCGCAGGTGAGGGACTGCGTCACCGCACTGCTTGAGATTCACCCGCTGTATCCAGAGCTGTAGGGAGGAAGGAAATGACAGGCAGCATTCATGGACATGAACACGTCACCATCATCGATCATCCGATAGTCCAACACAAGCTGACCATTCTGCGTAACAAGGATACGGGCTCCAAGAAGTTCCGTGAACTGGTCAAGGAACTTGCCATGTTCGCAGGTTATGAGGCGACGCGGCATTTTCAGCTTGAGCCGACCAGGGTGACCACGCCGATCTGCGAGACCACGGCCTATACGCTCAAGGGGCGCAAGGTGGCCATCGTGCCTATTCTGCGCGCGGGTCTGGGGATGGTCGAGGGCATCCTGGAACTGATCCCTGCGGCTCGCGTTGGGCATATCGGTCTGTATCGCGACCCCGAGACACATCTGCCCATCGAGTATTACTTCAAGCTGCCCGAAGATATCACCACGCGCGAGGTTCTGGTCGTCGATCCGATGCTGGCAACCGGTGGCTCAGCCGTTGCCGCCATCGACTTCATCAAGGCTCGCGGTGTAGCGGCCGAGAAGATCAGGCTTCTCGTGATCCTCGCCGCGCCCGAAGGTATCCAGGCTCTTGCCGAGGCTCACCCCGACGTATCCCTCTATACCTGCGCCATCGACGAGTGCCTCAACGAGCACGCCTATATCGTGCCCGGTCTGGGTGACGCTGGCGATCGTATCTTTGGCACCAAATAGAGGCAGACGACGTAGCAGAGGCAGACGACGTAGCAGAGGCAGATATCCTGCCGACCCGACCAAAGAGAGACGAGGACAGACATCATGGATGCCCGCCCTTCCTGGGATCAGTATTTCATGAGTATTGCCTACGAGGTAGCCAGACGCACCACCTGCACCCGGCGTGCCGTCGGCGCCGTACTCGTCAAAGACAGGCGTATCCTTGCGACTGGCTATAACGGAGTACCGGCAGGAATCGAGCACTGCCTGACCCGTGGTTGCCTGCGCGAGGAACTCGGCATTCCCTCCGGCCAGTCCCAGGAGTTGTGCCGGGGCCTCCATGCGGAGCAAAATGCCATCATACAGGCAGCCAAGCACGGTATCGTGGTCAATGGTTCGACCTGTTACTGCACGACTCAACCCTGCATCATCTGTGCCAAGATACTCATCAATGCGGGAATCGTTGAGATCGTCTACGAACAGCCCTATCCCGATCAGCTTACTGCTGGTATGCTGGCAGAGGCCGGTGTACTCACACGCATCTATGAAGGCGTGAAATAGACCTCAGAGCCTCCGCTCGCCTTGAGGTTTGCGTGTTTCGTCGTTTTTGGTATAGAGTGCTACCGTCCGCTCAGTTATCATTCTGCACGCATCAAGGTGGACATATTGAGAGGATTGATGCAGTGGTCTTCGTTGTAGGGGTATGTGGCGTATGCGCTGGCCTCATCGGGGCTGGTCCCTTTTTCGTTCTAGCCAGGCTCATGCGTTCACGTCCCGCACTTCGCGACACGGGCCTGGTCCCACTCGGTCTGCTCGGTGTCTTTGTGTCCTGCATCCTTATGGTCGCCGCCCTCCTTGCCTGTGCACACTTTGCCTTTGAGTATCTGTTGGTCTTCGCGCTCATCTGTATCGCGATCTTTCTGCTTGCAACGGGCGTCTTTGTCTGGCAGATGGGCAGAGTCGCAGGACCTGTGGCGGCGGATGGCGAGACACCTGGCGCATCGATGAAGGGAGAAGACCGCTCTTGAACCCTTTTGAGCACCTGAAGGCGGAGGTAAGCTACCTGAAGAGCAGCCTGATGAGTACCGATATGTTCGGGCCGTTCACCGCCTATACTCTCTATGTTATCCTCATCCTTATTCTGGTAATCGTCCTGGTGTTTACCGCCAGGAGGCAGTTGGCTCTGGTGCCGCGCAACCGCTTCGTTGGCATCATGGAATTCTTCGTCAATTTTGGCTCTCAGGATGTTGGCTATGGCGTGATTGGCAAAGAGGCGCGTCGGCACATCCCCTTCCTGCTCACCCTGTTCATCTTCATTCTCGTCTCCAATCTCGTCGGCCTGATACCGGGCGCCAAGGCGGCGACCGGTACGATGGGCACGACCGTGACGTTGGCAGCGATCTCCTTCGTCTACTTCACCTGGCAGGGCATCAAGTCGCAGGGCGGCCTGCACTATCTCAAATCTTTTGCACCCTCGGGAGTAAAACCCCTGCCCCTGGCGGCTTTTGTCTGGTTCCTGGAGTTTGTTTCAAACCTTCTCCGTCTGCTCACGCTATCTGTTCGACTGTTTGCCAACATGTTTGCCGGCCATCTGTTGCTTGGCGTACTTGCCATTCTCTGCAACCTGTTCTTTGTCGCGGCCATCCAGCAGCTGGCCCTGTCTTCGGTGCCCCTGCTGATTGGCAGTGCACTGTGGCTCGTATTGTTGACCGTGCTGTATGCCCTGGAGGTCTTTGTCGCCTGTATTCAGGCGTATGTGTTCACCCTGCTCTCAAGTGCGTACATCTTTCTGGCGACCTTGGAGCATTAAGCGTGAAGGGGGCTGTACTGCATGCGGCCCCGACGGACGATCTGTGGGTGTCCACGGGTCAAGCGGGTGGATGTGCTGTCCACCCCGGTAGTGGGTGGATGTGCTGTCTGCCCCAGTAAAGGATTGCGCGGTTTGGATTCCTGGAAGTCGAGCCGGTAGCTCGGTTTCAGCGAAGAAGAGGTCGTAAGACCCACAGGCAAGCCCGCAATGACGAGTGAGGCCGGGGAAGGCCCGGCAGGAAAGAAGGAGGCATCGTGGATCTCTCGGCATTTAGTGGTCTCGGGCTCGGCGCTATCGGTTTTGGTCTGGCAGCCATCGGCGGTGGTATCGGCGTGGGTTTGGTCGGATTGGGCGCAACGGGCGCGATCGCGCGTCAGCCTGAGATGTATTCCCGCATCTTCACCGTCTTCATCATGTCCTCCGCCATGGCAGAGGCACTTGGCTTGCTGGGCTTTGTACTGGCGCTCATCTCCATGTAGGCGGCTGACAATAAGGTTTTTGAGCCCACGGATGCGGATAGTGAGGAACAGATGAGGAAACACCTGACTTCGGCTGCAGGAATGCTCGCTACGGTCGCAGCTTCCCTGTGCGCCGTGCCGGTGGTGGCCTTTGCCGCCGAGGAGACTGCCGAGGAGAGCGCGCAGGGCATCGGATTGTTGCTGCCAAAGCTCGGAGAGTGGATTCCGATGCTGATCAGCTTCATCATCCTGTGGGTGCTGCTCGCTAAATTCGGCTGGCCTGCTTTCATGGGAATGATCGACAAACGTGCCGCAACCATCAAGGACAGTCTGGAGAAGGCCGAGGTCGCCAAGCTCGACAGTGAGCGTCTGCTGGCTGAGCAGAGGGCTGAACTTGACGACGCACGCAGGCTTGCGGCACAGATCGTGGCGGACGCCAAGACGGCTGCCGAACAGGTTCGTTCAGAGATCGCCACACAGGCCCGCGATGAGGCCCAAGCCATGATCATCAAGGCCAGCAAAGCGATCGAAACGGAAAAAAAAGCTGCCATTGCCCAGTTGCAGGGCAGTGTGGCCGACCTGTCGGTTGCGGTGGCAGGGCGCGTCATCGGAGCCGATCTGAGCGAGAGTGAGCACCGCGCGATTATCGAACGTTATCTCATAGAGGCAGGGAACCTCAATGCCAACTGACCGCATACAGACTCGCAAGGCATCGATGATCTATGCCGAGGTTCTGCTTGAGGCAGCTCAGGTGGAAGGTACGGCCTTTGAGGTTTCTGGCCAGTTGCGCGCACTGCAGAAAGCCGTTCGCAGCAGTATTGCCCTGCGCGAAACCCTGGCCGACCGCTCGCTGCCTGCCTCTACGCGTCGCGCTCTCCTCGAGAAGGTCTTCGCAGGTTTCGATCCGGCCTTGCTGGTTGTGCTCGGAGTGATGATCGAGCGGGACGATTTCGCCCTGCTCAACAAACTCAGCGAGACCTATGAGCTGTGCGCAGAGCAGGCGCTCGGAGCCGTCATCATCGACGTGACCACGGCGATCTCCCTTGACGACGGTCTGCGTACGGTGCTCCGCGACAGGTTCTCGGCGCAGTTCGGTTGCGATGTACTGCTCCGCGAACAGATCGATCCCACCATCATAGGGGGAATCGTGCTCAGTTCTCACGGTAAACGGATTGATGCGAGTGTCGCCTCCCAGCTGGAGCGTGCTCGTGTCGCCCTGACGACAAGTAGATGAGGTGGTAGGTGTATGGCTGAGATAAGCGCTCAGTCGATTGATGAGGTCTTGCGCCGACAGCTCGACGCCCTGGATTTGAGTGTCGAGGCACGCGAGGTGGGTACGGTCATCCAGATCGGCGACGGTATTGCTCGGATCGATGGCCTCAAAGGCGCCATGTCCGGCGAACTGCTCGAGTTCATTGGCGAGAGCGGCAAGACCGTCTACGGTCTTGCTCAAAACCTCGAAGAAGACGAGGTTGGCGCCGTGCTTTTGGGTGAGGTCACCGCGATCAGGGAAAACGACCAGGTGCGGACAACGGGTCGCATCGTCGAGGTGCCCTCGGGGCGCGGTTTCCTTGGACGGGTGGTTAACCCGCTCGGGCTACCGATCGACGGCAAGGGTCCGATTAAATCCGAGGGCACTCGTCCTGTGGAATTCCGAGCACCCGGTGTCATCGAGCGGCAGGGCGTCAATGAGCCGGTGCAGACCGGCATCATGGCCATCGACGCGATGATACCCATCGGTCGTGGTCAGCGTGAGTTGATCATCGGTGATCGTCAGACCGGCAAGACCGCCATCGCCATCGACGCGATCATCAACTCCAAAGGTAAGGACCTGATCTGTATCTATGTCGCCATTGGCCAAAAGGCTTCGACAGTCGCCACCGTTGTGGAGACCCTTGAGCGCTTTGGGGCTATGGACTACACCATCGTCGTTTCGGCGAGCGCCTCTGATTCGGCGCCGCTGCAGTATATTGCGCCGATGGCAGGCGTGGCGATAGGGGAGTACTTCATGTATAACGGCGCTGACGGGAAGCCCGCCAACGCGGAGAATCCCGGCCGTCATGTGCTCTGTGTCTACGACGACCTCTCCAAGCAGGCGGTCGCCTACCGCCAGATGTCACTGACCCTGCGCCGTCCACCGGGTCGCGAGGCTTACCCGGGAGATGTCTTCTATCTGCATTCACGCCTGCTGGAGCGCGCCGTCAAGCTCTCCGACGCCAATGGTGCCGGCTCCCTGACCGCTCTGCCGGTCATCGAGACGCAGGCGGGCGATGTCTCGGCCTACATCCCCACGAACGTCATCTCGATTACCGACGGACAGATATTCTTGCAGTCAGACCTGTTCTTCCAGGGGCAGCGTCCTGCGGTCAACGTCGGTATCTCGGTTTCGCGTGTTGGTGGCGATGCCCAGATCAAGGCTATGAAGCAGGTCGCCGGTTCACTGCGCCTCGATCTGGCGGCCTATCGTGAGCTGCAGGCCTTCGCTCAGTTTGGCAGCGATCTGGACAAGGCGACGACCGACCAGCTCAACCGCGGTGTCCGTATGACCGAGCTGCTCAAGCAGGGTCGCTATATGCCGATGCCCGTCGAGGATCAGGTCATGGCGATCTTTGCTGGTAACAGGGGTTTTCTCGACGACATCCCCGTTGAGGCCATTACGCGTTTCAAGGCCGAACTTCTCCAGTATCTACGCGCGAGTCGTCCCGAGATAAGTACGGCGATCCTTGCCGAACGCAGACTTTCCGACGAGACAAGCGAGCAACTCGCTGAGGCAATTACGGCCTTCAAGGCTCAATTCTCGGTTGAGGGGTAGGCGCACGTGGCGTCACTGAAGGACATCCAGAAGCGCATTGCCTCGGTCAACTCGACGCGTCAGATTACGCGAACGATGGAGATGGTTGCGACCGCGAAGATCAGGCGGGCGACCGATCGCATCGTTGCCGCAACGCCCTATGCGCTGGCCATGGTCGAGGTGTTACAGGCTGTTGCCACGCGTTCAACGGGATTCGAAAATCCGCTCCTTGCCGAGAACGACGAGGCAAAACGTGTCTGCGCCATCGTTGTGGCCTCAGATCGTGGCCTGGCCGGCGGATTTAACAGCAACGTCCTGCGTGCGGCGGATCGCTTCATTACCGAGAAGCAGGCCGAGGGTATCGCCTGCGATATCGTTGCCTGCGGCAAGAAGGCAATAGCTTATTTTAATTATCGTAAGCTCCCGATAACCCTGGCATTTCGGGATCTGTCGGCCGACCCGACCACCGATGAGGCACGCGAGATCGCGACCATGGCCATCGACGCCTATTCAAACAAACAGGTCGATCAGGTGATGATCTTTTACAACCACGCAAAGAATGTCGCCGACCAGATCATGACCACCGAGCAGATACTGCCGATTACAAAAGTCGCCTACCACGAGGTCGGAGAGGACGAAGGCGAAACGGTCTATCTCGACGAGAGCGCAAAGGCCGCGGCAGCGGGCGCCTCGGAACGTCTGCGTCAGGCGCGTCGCGACGCGGAGGCGGCGGCGAGCATCAATGTCAGTCTGGGGGGCTTTGAGTATGAGCCCTCCGATGAGGCGGTCTTGAATGAATTGCTGCCCGACTACGTGGAGACCCGTATCTTCCATGCCATGCTTGATTCTGCGGCTGGCGAGCAGGGGGCGCGCCGCAAAGCGATGAAATCGGCAACCGATAATGCGAGCGACATGGTCTCAACGCTGACTCGGATATTCAACCGGGCTCGTCAGGGCGCCATCACCACCGAGATTACCGAGATCGTCGGCGGAGCAGCCGCGCTCGAGAGCGATTGATGCTGAGGATGATTGAGCCTGAGGGCAACTGAGCCCGAGGGCGATTGATGCCGAGAGATGAAGAAGTGAAGGGGTTCGCTTCGCACAGGGAAGCTTCACACAGGAAAGG
Organism: Coriobacteriales bacterium; assembly: GCA_031268525.1. GTDB lineage: Bacteria > Actinomycetota > Coriobacteriia > Coriobacteriales > UBA8131 > JAIRXA01. The sequence goes on from JAIRXA010000096.1 coordinate 15,874, forward strand.
CGAGAGCTACGGATGGCTACAGAAAAGGAAACGCAGATGAATGTCGGACGAATCGTACGCATTGTCGGGCCCGTTGTGGATGTGGAATTTCCCGCCGAGTCCATCCCCCCCATCTATACTGCTCTGGAGATAGAGACCGACACGCCCATCGGGCATCTGAAGGTAACTCTTGAAGTCGAGACCCACCTGCCGGGCAATATCGTACGTACCGTCGCCATGTCTTCGACCGACGGGTTGCAGCGGGGAATAGAAGTCCGTGATACGGGTTGCCCGATCATGATGCCCGTTGGCCCTGAGACCCTCGGACGCATCTGGAACGTTACTGGCGAACTCATCGACGGCGGCAAGAAGCCCGAGATCAAAGAGTACTACCCCATTCATCGTCCGGCCCCAAAGTTTGAGGACCTGACCACCACGACTGAGATATTTGAGACCGGGATCAAGGTCGTCGATCTCCTCGAGCCTTACATCAAGGGTGGCAAAACGGGCCTCTTTGGTGGCGCTGGCGTGGGCAAGACCGTCATCATCATGGAGCTGATCAACAACCTCGCTCAGGAGCATGGCGGCACTTCGGTATTCACGGGTGTCGGTGAGCGTACCCGTGAGGGCACCGACCTCTACAACGAAATGAATGAGTCCGGCGTCATCAAGAAGACCTGTCTGGTCTACGGTCAGATGAACGAACCACCGGGCGCCCGTCTGCGCGTTGGTCTGTCGGGCTTGACCTGTGCGGAGTATTTCCGTGATCAGGGTCAGGACGTGCTCCTGTTCATCGACAATATCTTCCGCTTCACACAGGCAGGTTCTGAAGTGTCAGCGCTGCTTGGGCGTATGCCTTCGGCGGTGGGCTATCAGCCCACGCTGTCCACGGAGATGGGCGACCTGCAGGAGCGTATCACCTCAACCAAGACTGGCTCCATCACCTCCGTTCAGGCCATCTACGTGCCTGCCGACGACCTCACCGACCCCGCGCCCGCCACGGCATTTACGCACCTCGATGCCACGACCGTGCTCTCGCGCTCGATTGCTGAGCTCGGCATCTATCCAGCGGTCGATCCGCTCGGCTCTTCCTCGCGTGCACTTTCCGCCGAGATTCTGGGCGCGGAGCACTATCGGGTTGCGATCGCGGTTCAGGAGATACTCCAAACCTACTCCGACCTGCAAGACATCATTGCCATTCTGGGCATGGATGAGCTGTCTGAGGATCAAAAGCTCACGGTCAACAGGGCGCGCAAGATACAGCAATTTTTGGGTCAGCCCTTCCATGTGGCCGAAGTCTTTACGGGCAATCCGGGACGGTATGTCAAACTCGAGGATACCGTGCGCTCCTTCGCCGCCATCATCGACGGTGAATGTGACGAGATTCCCGAACAGGCATTCCGCTACAAAGGCGCAATTGAGGAAGTGTATGAGGCGGCAGAGAAGCTGAAGAACTCATGACAAGCTTACTCTGTGACATCGTTACGCCGGAGCGACAGGTCTTCTCCGAAGAGGTCGTCTCCGTCTCCCTGCCGGGCACCGAGGGCGACTTCGGTATCCTTCAGCGTCGTGCTGCCATGATGAGTACCTTGCGACCGGGTGAGATACGGGTACAGAGAGCCGAGGGCGAGGAGCCGCTCCGCTTTGCGGTCGATGGTGGGTATGCAGAAAACGATGGAAGCAAGGTCGTCGTTTTGGCAAGTCGTGCCGTGGATATCTCCCTTTTGGATGCCGAAGAGATTGCCAGACGACGCGACAGGGCGGATCAGGCCCTTGCGGCTGCCGTCGCAGATGACTCCCGTACGGCTTTTCTGCGCTCAGAGGCAGCATGGTATACTCTGCTCGATAGGCTGCTTTCTCGCTGACCGTTGGAGTCGTAGGATACGTCTGCGACCTGTCGTAGGGATGAACGCCTCACTTCGGGGAAGTT
>JAIRXA010000165.1 GCA_031268525.1 Coriobacteriales bacterium
TGCCACCGCCGCCCTTGCTACCGCCACCCGACTGGGCACCGCCCGTTACCTGGATAAGCTCGTCCTCCGAGAGCTCCTGAGCAAGTCCCTTGACCTCCTCGATGAGAGCTTTGACCTTCATTACCTTTTCTGTCTCTGTCACGATGCCGTCCTCTCTTCTCTGAAACCGATTCGAACGTGACCCACAGCTTGTCTCCTGCGGGGTAGAACCTCTGCTGTCTCAGAAGGGCTCACGTGGCGTTCGCCTGCGCGGCGTTTGCCTGCGCGGCGTTTGCCACGTAGATACCCCCCTCCTTTTCCGCCGTGGTGCGTATACGCTCGGCATAGCCGCCGGTGAGTATCGCACAGAAGCTCTCGTCAGGGGCCATGATGTTGCTGGGGTGGTCTTGCAGTGCAGAGGCGCGGCAGCCGGCACCGCAGACAAAGCGCTGTTCGCACTTTTGGCAACGCTCGTTGTGCTCGAGGTAGGCGGCAAGACGCGTGTCGATGAAATTCATGTAGTACGAGTCGTTCAGGGCCTGTGTGAGACTCATCTGTGTGAGGCTTGGGAAATTCTTCTGGACGCTCATGCCGCTCAAAGCCATACAGGGCAACACCTTGCCGTCGGCCGCGAGGTACATGACCTGACGCGCATGGCCACAGACACAGCGGGTAGCCGCACGCGAGTCGTCTGCGCTGGACTTCTGCGAGGGAATCCAGAAGTGAGGGTCGCCCTTATACGCATAGAAGGCCCCACCGAGCATGACGGTCATCGGCTGGCCATCGCGGTAGTACTGTGGTATGTAGGCCAGATAGGCCTCCAGTGTCTCCTCAAGGGAAAGATGGTCCTCTCCGGCGTTCTCTGCCCAGGCACCCGTCTTGCCCGCGGGGTTCGTCTTGATGTGCGCGACGCCCAGCTTGGCCAGATGGTCGATGCTCTCGCGGAGCGTATGCTTGTTGCGCTGGTGCAAGGTGAGCTCCGCAGCTGTGGGAAAACCGTGCTCACGGCACAGCGCAAACGCACGGTTGACCTCCTCCTCGGCGCCCTTAACGCCTCGAAGCCAGTCGTGAAAGCCCACGCCGTCAAAGCTCATGTTGAACTCCGGGTGGATGTCGCGCTCCTCAAAGCCGTCGAGCAGCTCGGGCGTGACGAGCTTGCCGTTTGAGTAGACGGTCGTGATACGGATACGGTGGCCAAGCAGGCGGTCGACTATCTGCCAGAAATCCTTCCTGACCAGCGGTTCGCCGCCCGTGATGGAAACCTCGCGGATGCCGCAGCCGGCGATCTCGTCGGCGATGGACAGGCACTTTTCTGTGGAAAGCTGGCCATATTTGGCGTCGGGGGCAGACATATAGCAGTGGCGACAGCGGTAGTTACAGTGGCCCGTGACAGACCAGTGGGCCGTTCTCATGTAGCGGGAATCGTAACGGTGGTAGTGCTGCCACTCGTCCAGCGCGCAGCCCGGCTCGCACGCTGAGATGATTCCCTCCCTGGCGGCCTTCTCCAGTATGGGATGCAGTCTGTCGGGGATGTGCTCGGTGCCTATCTCCCCGTCGCAGCAGCGCAGGGCCTCGAAGGTATCGCTGTCCAGGAACGACACGTGGTAGTCCGGGGTAAAGAGCGCAAAAGGGAGCTTTTGCCAGCCCCTCAACGCATAGTCAGTATTGAGTAGGTAGTTGATACGCCCCTCCTCCGATATACCCTGCTCAGCCCTCTTTTTGTGTATTGGTGAGACACGATCTTATCCCCTCCGCCAACAACGCCAGCAGGCTGAGGGATCATACCATATCTTTACCTCGGCCCAAGCGGTCCAACCTCTCCAACCGGCCCGACCGCTCCAGTCGCTCCGACCTCTCCAACCGCTCCTTTCTCCCCAGTCAGCATAATCTGCCTGATTGGCCCGGGCACCCCACCACCTGCCACCTGCTTGAGCTCTTCTTCTGAGAGCTCTTCCGAGAGCTCCCTGACCTCCTCGAGCAGTGCCTTGATCTTTGCAACCTTCTCCGTGTCTGCCATAATGACCCCTTTCTGTGAGTACTGAATGACAGGAAGCTTTTTTGCGTGCCCTATTCTATCATATCCCCATGCTCGCCTCTGCCGCTTCTCTGGGATGCTGATGCTTGTGCTACACTTGCTGCGCTGGGTGTAGGTCTGAAGAAACTCTTCGGAATACGATTTTGTGCGGGCTTCTGGTGCCTGCTGATGAAAGGAGCTCTTCAGTGGAGATAAGGACACATGACAGCGGCAACACACGAACCCTGGTCTTGATTGGCAGGCTCGATGCCCTCACCTCCTCCGATCTGGAGGAGCCTCTTAGAGAATCCTGCGAGCAGTGGGGCAGCACAGTCATAGACTGCGCGCAGCTCGACTACGTGAGCAGCGCAGGACTGCGGGTATTGCTCACCGGACAGAAGGCCGCCAGCAAGCATGAGCACAAGCTGACGCTTACCCATGTCTCGGACGACGTACGCGAGGTCTTTGACATCACAGGCTTCTCACGCATCCTCAACATCGACTGAGAACGGTAAGCCGCCTCTCCAAAAGTTGACAAGAGAAGCGTCCAGAGAAGCGTCTCCGACGCAGGAATCTGCCGCTTATTGGTCTGTGCCCACATCGACGCCGAAAAGCGCTATCATCCGATGTATGGAAGCTCCTGCTGGCATACATCCCGTTCTGCCCGACGAAGCAAGTCCGGTTGACTATCGTGACCCGGACAACTGGCTTGCTTTGCCGTCCGCTCTTTATGCATCAGCCTCCCGGCCCTTTGATGTTTTCTATCTCTATCCAACGGCCTGTTTCCGCGAGGACCTGCCTCAGTGTGCGGCAAACGATCCCGCAATGCGCAGCCGCGCACGGAAGAAATACGAACAGCAGGCGTCCATCTTCGCCGCAGGCGCCATCTATGCGCCTTATTATCGCCAGTTGAGTATGGCGCGCTTTCCACAGCTTCGCTCGATAGCTGCCATCAGGGATGAGATCGCGCGTTTTGGTGGCGTCGATGCCCGTGCCGCCTTCCTGCACTACCGTGAGTATGCAGATGCGAACCGTCCGATCGTTTTTGCCGGGCACTCGCAGGGAACGATCGTTTTACTTGCGCTGCTGCCCTGGCTGCGCACTCATCTGCCCGAAGTCTTGGATCAAACAATAGCTTGCTATCTTATTGGCTTCACGATCACGCCTTTTGATGTGGAGCGCATCGGCCTACCTTTCGCCACCCGTGCTGATGATACCGGTGTCATCATCAGCTACAACACGGAAAAGGTCGGTACGACGAGCTTCAATCCTCTGATCACCGCGCCGGACGCCCTCGTAATCAACCCTGTGAATTGGTGCGTTGATGAAACTCCTGCCCCTCGCGAACTCAGCTTGGGTAGCCGCTTGCCCGATGAGAACGGTGCGCTTCATGATCTGCCGCAGTTTGCGAGCGCCCGCATTGATCTCACTCGCCGCGCAGTGCTCACCGACGCTCCCATCGAGGCGCGCACACCCTGGCCTACCGGGGTGCTGCACAGTCAGGACCTCGCGCTGTTCTATCACGATCTTGCGGCCAATGTCGAGTTGCGGGCTGCCGTCTGGCGCGAGACACACGTCGGCTGAGCGCTCGCTCAGTACCGTCGCCGTCCGCCAGCAAAACCCGCCTACAACGCCCTTTGGAACCAACCCGGGACCAACCCGGAAACAATCTGGGAATAATCCATAGTATTTCTCTAGGAATTAAGAACGGAGTGGACTATACTAGGCTTCCAGTTCGCATATATTCATTTTTGGAAAGGTTCAGGCATATGGTTCAGACTTCGAATACCGAGCAACGGGCAGGTACGGTCACCTCGGTGAACACCTCTGAACGCAAAGGCACTCGCAAGATCCCTGTTGCAGAGGGGCAGGTGCAGGTCACCTGCGATTTTGGCGTCATCGGCGATGCCCACGCTGACAACTGGCATCGCCAGGTGAGCTTCCTGGCTGAGGAGAGTATCGCCAAGGCACGTGAGATGGGGCTGGATGTGAAGGCCGGTGATTTTGCGGAAAACGTCACCACCTCCGGGATTGACCTACCTTCCATCCCAATTGGTACGGTACTGCGCGTGGGCGACAGCGAGGTTGAGATAAGCCAGATCGGCAAGGTCTGCCATACCCGATGCGCCATCTACCATCTGGCAGGCGACTGTATCTTTCCACGCGAAGGCATCTTCAGTGTGGTGCGCAAACCGGGCGAGATCAGGGTTGGCGACGACATCGAGGTGCTTACCTGGGGCAACGGGAGCTGCGACGCCACCCCGCCCGAGGCGCTGGCGGAAGTGGAAGCCGCCCGAGAAGCAGGAACTTTGTGAGGAGGACACGATGAGTGAACGTAAGCAGATTTATCTCGACAATGCCGCGACGACCGCCGTCTGGCCTGAGGTCGTCGAAGCGATGCTCCCTTACTTTACCGAGCAGTACGGCAATCCCTCGTCGCTGTATTTCTTCGGGCAGAACGCCAAGAATGCGATCTCGGACGCTCGTGCTCGCATCGCAAAACATCTGAACGCCACGACTCAGGACATCTACTTTACCGCCTGTGGCACCGAGTCGGATAACTGGGCGCTCAAGGCAACGGCGGATGCCTACCAGTCAAAAGGCAGGCACATCATCACCTCGGCCATCGAGCACCACGCCATAGTGCATAGCACTGAGTGGCTGGCACAACAGGGCTATGAAATCACCTATCTGCCGGTCGATGCTGATGGCCTGATCGACCCAGCCACGCTCGAGGCCGCCATCCGTCCCGATACCATTCTGGTGAGCATCATCTGCGCAAACAACGAGATCGGCACCCTCCAGCCCATCAGGGAGCTCGCTGCGATCGCCCATGCGCACGGTGTGCTCTTCCACACCGATGCGGTACAGGCGGTCGCGCATCTACCTATCGATGTTGTCGATCTCGATGTCGATATGCTCTCCGGGTCCGCCCATAAGTTCCACGGGCCCAAAGGGGTCGGCTTTCTCTACATTCGCAAGGGCGTGAGGACGCGATCCTTCCTGCATGGGGGCGCGCAGGAGCGCAAACGACGCGCCGGGACCGAGAATGTGCCGGGTATTGTTGGGATGGCGGCAGCACTCGATGCCTGCATGGCACGCTTTGACCAGCGTGTTGCCCATGAGGTCGTCCTGCGCGACCACCTCATCGACCGCGTTCTCGCCGAGGTGGAGCATGTGCGCCTCAACGGGCATCGCACGCTGCGGCTTCCGAATAACGTGAACATCAGCTTTGAGTTCGTGGAGGGGGAGAGCCTGCTACTCTCACTGGAGCAGCAGGGTGTTTTGGCCTCGAGTGGTTCGGCCTGCGCCTCCGGCTCGCTCGACCCGAGCCACGTGCTGCTGGCAATCGGCCTGCCGCATGAGATCGCTCACGGCAGCTTGCGCCTGACACTTGGCGAGGAGACGACAATCGAGGATATCGACTATACGGTCGAGGCGATCAAGCAGGTCGTTGAACAGCTCCGAAAGATGTCCCCTCTGTTTGAGGATTTTGTGGCCGGTCGCAAGGCGGTACACGCGGTGAAATGAAGGTCATTCCGACCGCGGACCGCGGGAGCGCTTTGTGCTCCGCGTGGAGGGGCTTAGGGAAGAGCTGGAGAAAGAGGAGTTGCGAAGGAAGCCCCGAAGGAAGAAATGAAGGCAAAAGCGAGGGCGATTTTGAGAGCAGCACGAACGCCTTTATGAAAGGAGAACGCAATGGGCTATTCAGACAAAGTCATGGAACACTTCACGAACCCCCGCAACATGGGTGAAATCGATAATCCGAGTGGCGTTGGCACCGTTGGCAATGCCCAGTGTGGCGATATCATGCGCGTTTATCTCGATATTGATGATGGGGGAGTGGTACGTGACGTCAAGTTCAAGACTTTCGGCTGTGCCGCTGCCGTCGCTACCAGCAGCATGGCGACCGAGCTGGTGAAGGGCAAGTCGGTGCAGGATGCGCTCAAGGTAACCAATGCCGCGGTCTGTGAAGCGCTTGACGGTTTGCCACCGGTCAAGGTGCACTGCTCGCTGCTTGCGGAGGAGGCGATCCACGCGGCCCTGTGGGATTATGCCGAAAAGAACAACATTGTCATCGAGGGGCTGAGCAAGCCCAAGAGTGATATCCATGAAGACGAGGAAGAGGGCGAGGAGTACTGAGTGAAGACCTCCTCGAAAGCTCGTTATTCTCTGCATCTGGTTATCGACATTGCTCAACACGCGGGCGCCGGGCCGGTGTCATTGCGCGAGGTAGCCCTGCGGCAGAATCTCAGTCTCAAGTATCTCGAACAGCTCGCCAAAGCGCTTGCTCAAGCTGGTTTTCTCACGAGTGTCCGCGGTGCTGCGGGCGGCTATTGTCTCTCACGCTCCGCAAGCGATATCACCGCTGGTGATATCATGCGGGCATCTGAGGGCGGTTTCTTGCCGGTGACCTGCATCGATCCCGATGCTGGAGTCGACTGCTGTCCCCGTCAGGGGCTCTGTGGCACCGCGCGCTTCTGGTCGGGTCTGCGCGATGTCATCGACAACTATGTGGACGATGTGACCATCGCCGAACTCGCCGAACTGGCTGGATTTGTCGAATCCACCAAACTGGCTGAATCCGCCAAATCCGCCGACGAGCGCGTGCTTTCGTAGCCCTATTCAGAGTACGCTTGTCAAATATCCTCTACATAGGCGGGGGTCTGGGCTTCATCTTTTTGATGACGACTCTGGGCTCAGCGACCGTCCTGCTCTTTCGGCGACCGCTTGGCGCCTCGGCGCACACGGTCTTTCTGGGGTTCGCCGCGGGCGTCATGATCGCCGCTTCGGTCTGGAGTCTGCTCATTCCTGCTATCGACTCGGCTCAGGCCGAAGGGCAGATCGGCTGGATTCCAGCGGCAGGTGGCGTTGTTTTGGGTGCGCTGTTCCTCTACGCTCTCGACCACCTCATCCCGCATCTCCATCCCGAGACGAACGCTCGCGAGGGTGTCCCTACTCGGTTCAAGCGCCCAACGCTCCTTGTTTTGGCGGTCACGCTTCATAACATTCCCGAGGGCATGGCGGTTGGCCTTTCGCTGGCGCTTGCCGTTCAGCATGGCGGCGATCCGGTATTCTTCGCTTCCGCGACGGCGCTTGCTCTCGGTATCGGCATCCAGAACTTCCCCGAGGGTGCCGCCATCTCGCTTCCGCTGCGGCAGGAGGGCGTAAGTGCGCCCAAGGCGTTTTTGGCTGGTGTGGGCTCCGGTGTGGTGGAGCCGGTCTTCGGCTTGCTTACAGTGGCGCTGGCTGCCTTTGTCATCCCGATTATGCCATGGCTTTTGGCCTTTGCCGCCGGTGCGATGCTCTACGTGGTGGTTGAAGAGCTTATCCCTGAGGCGCATCTGAGCGCCGCGCACCATCTGGGAACCGCCAGTGTGCTTTTTGGTTTTCTTGTGATGATGGTCCTCGACGTCGCTTTAGGATAGTGCGGTGTTTCCTCAGTTCTCGGGTCGGTAAGGCGCATCCCTCTTTTCGGTCGTGTCGTAGTTCTGGCACAACTCAAATACCTCGGTATACTCGCGCCTGAAGTCTTCCACCTCCTGCTCAAGAGCAGCAAAATCTACGTCTGTAAGTGCGGCAGTGCGCGCTTCCTCTTCGTTTGGGAAGCCACCAGCCCCCAAAGCCTGCTCATGCGCATTCCAAGCGCGCTCAAGGGGAGCGCGACGCACCGCGATCAGCTCGGCGTGTGCTCGGGCTTTACCCAGATCACGTGCTTCGGTCTGCGCATCCTGTGCCTCGTGTGCGGCTTCGGCTGCTGCCAGTGCCGCCTTGTAGATCGCCGTGTAATTCGCGGATTCTTGTTCCAGCACCTCAGCGTGCTCGGCTAAGGCCAAGACCTCCCGCGCCGCTCGCGCGCGTGCCAGTTTGAGCCCACGCTGTTCCATCGCGGGTAGCTGGGCCATCAGTTCCTCCATGCGGGCAAAAGCCTCATTTTCAGTCATGCTCATCCCATCTCACCAACACAAGCCAGTTGGACTGACTCCCTGCCCGTCCTGTCCCTGTCGACATACATCCCACGTACCCACCGGGCGGACATGCAGGTTCCGCAAGGCGTAGGGGCGGGCTTTGACCGCCCGGTGGGTACGCAAGGCTTCCCTGCCCACGCGGGCAGTCAAAGCCCGCCCCTACACGGATCCATCCCTGCCGACCTGCTCTGACGTCCCTCGTATGAAACCTGCTCATTGTAGCGCGCTGATCAGCTCAGAAGAAGACCAGATGAGCTACAATAAGAGTTTAGCTGAAAATCACTTTTGGCGACGCGGGTATCCGGAGAACAAGGCCAAAAGAGCAGGGCCGTAAGCACACGAAAACAGCATGAGAACAGGACCGCAAGAGCACGAGAAGAGCAAGAGGGAGCAGTAACTTTGCAATCAGAAATCATCATCCGTGGCGCGCGCGAACACAACCTCAAGGACATCAACGTCACCATTCCCCGTGACCAACTCGTGGTCATCACTGGCCTGTCTGGTTCCGGAAAATCCTCGCTGGCCTTTGACACCATCTATGCTGAGGGCCAGCGCCGATACGTCGAGTCGCTGTCCGCCTATGCTCGTCAATTTCTCGGTCAGATGGACAAACCCGATCTCGACTCCATCGATGGCCTGTCGCCGGCCGTCTCCATCGACCAGAAGACCACCTCAAAGAACCCGCGCTCAACCGTCGGCACCGTTACCGAGATATACGATTATCTGCGTCTGCTGTTTGCGCGTATCGGTATCCCTCACTGCCCGGAATGTGGACGCGAAATCATTCGCCAGACCACCGATCAGGTGGTGGATAAGATACTGGAATCCGGTGAGGGCCGTCGCGCCTACATCCTTGCGCCCCTGGCTATCGGTCGCAAAGGTGAGTACAAGAAACTTTTTGCCGATCTGCGCAAGGAGGGGTTCGCGCGTGTTCGTGTTGATGGCGTGGTGCGGGAGCTTGTCGAGACGATTGAGCTGGACAAGAAATTCAAGCACACCATCGAGGT
>JAIRXA010000005.1 GCA_031268525.1 Coriobacteriales bacterium
TGTGCTGGCCGAGAAGCGGATTGACGCTTTTCTTGTGACCACAACTTCGGATATTCGCTGGTTGACGGGTTTTTCGCGCGTTTTTGATGAGGAGCGGGCGCATCTGGTGATTGTGAGCAGCGATGCTCTGGAGACTGGTGACGGCCTGTATCTCCATACCGACATGCGTTACTCTGGAGTAATGCGTGCGCGTCCTGATGCTGGTGTCTGGACGATTTTTGACGAGCGTATGGGACACGCTCTCTACGCTGCCGAGACGCTTAAAGGCAGATTTGTGCCTCGGATGCAGTCTACTGCCTGGCAGGGTGGTGAACCTCTACGCATTGGTATTGAGGGAGATTTGCCGCTCAACATCTGGCGGGCACTCCATGAAGCGTTTGACGAGCAGTTTGAGGGTAGTGGGCTCGCATACGAGCTTGTTGAGTTGGAGAACCTGATCGTGGGTCTGCGTGCCGTAAAGGACGCCGACGAATACGAGCTCCTGCGAGCGGCACAATCGGTCACCGATGCCGGGTTTACCCACATGCTCGATTATCTGCGTCCGGGCCTGATCGAGCGCGAAGCCGCTGTTGAACTGGAGTTCTTCATGCGCAACAACGGTGCAGACGGTCTGGCGTTCCCCTCGATCCTTGCTTCGGGGCCCAACACCGCCAACCCTCACGCCGTGCCGGGCGATCGCATGTTGCAAACGGGCGATTTCGTCCTCCTCGACTTTGGTGCGAAGGTAGATGACTACCGCTCCGACATGACGCGTACCATCGTGCTTGGAAGCGCCAGCGAGCGTCAACGGGAGATCTACGAAGCTGTCCTGCGCGCGCAGACCGAAGCGATGGCTTCTCTGCGCCCCGGTGTGGCCGGTCCCGAGCCGCAGGCGCTTGCCGATGCGATCTTTGCTGATCGCGGTTTTGGTGCACTGCCTCATGGTCTCGGTCATGGGGTTGGCATCGACATCCACGAATCGCCAAACCTCTCCCTGAAATCAAAGGATGTGCTGGTAGAAGGTCATGTTGTGACCGTTGAGCCGGGTATCTATGTGAACGGGTACGGTGGAGTGCGCATCGAGGATTATGGTGTGGTGACAGCGGAGGGCTTTGAGGACTTCACCGCGTCGCCACACGAGTTGATTGAGTTGTAGGGGCAGAGAGCACGCTACATGAGTTGATTGAGATGTAGAGGCAGACCTGCACCGCACGAGTTAATTGAGTTGTAGGGTAGACCTGCACTGCACGAGTTAATTGAGTTTGAGAGACAGAGAGCACGTCCGTCCGCGCGCGTAGATGAGACAGGAGTACCACAGTGGCTCGACGTAATATGACCTGGCAGGAATTGATAGACTCTTTCAATGTCCGAGGAGCAGAAAATGCTTCAGGTGGCACCGCGAGCGAGAGTGGTTCGGGTGCGGGTAAAAGCGGCTCAGGTTCCGGCTCCGGCGGCTCGGGCTCGGGAGGCTCCGGCTCGGGCTCCGGCGGCTCCGGTTCCGGCGACTCCTCGTCTCGGCAATCCATCCCCAACCCTTTTGGTGAGCTCAATGATCGCGGCCGTCGTTTGCTCAAGCGTCTGCTGATCATCATCCTCATTGCGCTCATCCCCATCATTTTGGGCGCGTACTGGTGGTTTCATCCGGCAATCAATATCCATAGCGCCGACGCCTGGTTCTTCGTCAGCGTCTTCGTTCTCCTGCCGCTGTTTCTGTTCTTCCGCATCCGATCACAGCTTGCTGCCCGTGGCACCGCCAAGCATCCGGCTTCTACGACGCGTGCCAAGAACCTCAAGCGGCTGTCCTTCATCCCGGTAGCCGTCGTTGCGGTCGGTATCCTCGGAGCGATCCTTTCGTCGGTCATCATCCCCGGCAATGCCGAACGCTATTCGACGATTCTGGTAACCGAGGAAAATGACTTCTCTGCCGACATCCAGGAGGTCAACTACGACGAGATACCGGTCATCGACCGCGCCTCTGCTGTGCTGCTCGGCAATCGCGTGATGGGTGCCATCCCTGAGTTTGTCAGCCAGTTTGAGATATCGGACCTCTACAGTCAGATCAACTACCGTGGGCATCCGGTACGTGTCAGCCCGCTGGGCTACGCTGACCTCTTCAAGTGGCTCAACAACCGCGAAGAGGGTATCCCGGCCTACGTGCTCGTCGATATGACGACCCAGAACACCGAGATCGTCAAGCTCACCGAGCCGATCCGCTACTCACAGTCCGAGCCTCTGATGCGCAACATCGACCGCCATGTGCAGCTCAGTTACCCCTTCTATATGTTTTCGCAGCTATCCTTTGAGATCGACGAGGACGGTAAGCCTTGGTGGGTCTGCCCCGTGCAGACGCGTACCATCGGCCTGTTTGGGGGCACCGACATCGCACGTGTCGTGCTCTGTGACGCCTCGACGGGCGAGACCATCGATCTGGCAATTGAAGACTGCCCGACCTGGGTCGACCGTGTCTACCCCGCCGAGCTATTGCTCGAACAGTACAACTGGTTTGGCGCCTACCAGAACGGGTGGATAAATTCGTGGTTGGGTCAGGAGGGGGTTGTTCAGACCACGCCGGGGACCAGCGGTCTGCCGGGCTATAACTATATCGCCAAGGACGACGACGTCTGGGTCTATACGGGCGTCACTTCGGCGGTCGCCGATAACTCCATCGTCGGCTTTGTGCTCGTGAACCAACGCACCGCGGAATCGCACTATTATGCTATTGCGGGGGCGACCGAGGAATCCGCAATGTACTCAGCCGAGGGGCAGGTGCAGCATCTCGGCTATACCGCGACCTTCCCCCTCTTGCTCAATATCAACAGTCAACCCACCTACTTCATGGCGCTCAAGGACGCCGCTGGCTTGGTGAAGATGTATGCGATGATCGACATCCAGCGTTATCAAAATGTTGCGGTGGGCGATACCGTAGCCTCCACGCAGCAGGTTTACCAAGCGCTTCTCGTGACGAATGGGGTAGGCGATGAGGCCACAGGTGGTGAGAGCGTTGAACCCGCTGCTGCCGAGAAAACCTCAGGTGTGGTTGCGCGCGTCGCGATGGCGGTTATCG
>JAIRXA010000019.1 GCA_031268525.1 Coriobacteriales bacterium
GCCTGCGCCACGATCTTTCCCTCGGCATCATCGGTATCCGTCGCTGTGCCAAAAACAACGCGCGCCTCGTAGACCTTACGCTCACCCATCAGCTCATCGCTGCGTCGACAGGCTGGTCCCACGCACACCAGAAGCAAACCGGTTGCCATCGGGTCGAGCGTACCCGCGTGACCCACCCGTCCTTCTCCAGTCAGGCGACGCACCCGATCGACCACGTCATGCGAGGTCAAGCCCGCGGGTTTGTCCACCGCGAGCACAGCGTTCAGAGAGGTGGCGCCACGCCGAGGTCTTGGCATGACGCGCTCATTTCCGGCGACAATTAAGAGGTCTTGGCATGACCCGCTTATTTCCGGTAGCAATTCAGTCCGGCGGTACCGGAAAGCAGCATATCCAGAGTCGTCTGCAGGGGCTTTTTGAGCGTGAAACCCGCTGCCGCCTTATGGCCACCGCCGCCCATGCGACGGGCGATCTCGCCCACATCGCAGATGTCCTTTGCCCGCAGGTTTACCCGCGTGTTCTCGCCCTCCTGACGTAGCAGAATGGCGATGTCGGCGCCCTTCACCGAGCGCAGAATGCTCGGAAGCCCTTCGCTTTCCTCGCGCTTCAGGCCCAGCTCGATGAAGTCGGCCTCATCAACCCAGGAATACACCACACGCCCCTCGTCCGCGAAGGCAATGCGCGAGATCAGACGCGCATCAAGTTGGAGAGCTGCCATCGGCTTCTGATCGTAGACCATCAGGTTGATCCATGAGGGCTCCACTCCCGCTGATACCATCTCAGAGGCGGCTACGAGAGCCTCGGCGTTGGTGTTCTGAAAAGCGAAGCGTCCCGTATCAGTAACGAGAGCTATATAGCAATATTCTGCAATGCTTTTATCTATTGTTATATTAGCATCTTTAAGCAAGCGCCAGATCAACACGCCGGTTGCGGCGGCGCCTGAATCGCCAAAATAGGCATCGGCAAAGCCGTCGTAGTCGGGATGGTGGTCGATACACAGGCTGTGCCGCGAACGAGCCAGCACCTCGCGGCCATCGTCCAGCCGATCAGCATTGGGTGCGTCCACCGCGACAAAGAGATCGGGCTCGCCCTTATAGGCCGCCGCCGGCACAAAGGTGTAGTCTTCCAAAAACCCATAGAGCTCCGGCGCTGGAACATCCTGCGCCAACAATGAGGTCACTCGATAGCCCCGCGCTCTCAGCAGTGCGGCGAGCGCCAGATTTGATCCGAGAGCATCGCCGTCCGGGTTCGTGTGCCCACAGACAACCGCCTCTCCGGGACCGTGGAGAAGATCGAGCGTTTGGCCAGACGTAAGCGACTCATCGGTCGCTGACAACTCGTCAGGCGCTGACAACTCATCGGTCGCTGACAACTCATCAGGCGCTGACAACTCGTTGGGCGTAAGCGACGCACCAGCAGCCTCAAGCGTACTCATAGGGGATAGCCTTCCTCATCTTTTGGAACGGCAAGCGTCTCGGGTACATTCGCCAGCGCCTGTCTGATGCGCTGCGCCTCGTCAACGCTCGTATCGAGCGTAAAACGCAGCTCGGGAGTCACACGCCAACCGAGCTCGGCGGCAAGCAGAGAGCGAATGCGACCGCGTGCGCTCGCGAGGCCCGCCTCGACCTCCTCATAGGACGCCCGATCGGCAGCGATAGAGACTTTCGCTACGCTGCGGTCACGCGAGACCTCCACGCCGGTGACAGAAACCAGAGCCAGACGCGGATCGGAGACCCGGGTCAGCAGGATGTCGGCCAGCGCCTGCCGCGTGACCTCGTTTAACTTACGAGACTGTGCCGTCTGTTTCATGATTCCCGGGCGACTTCTCTGACCACATAGCCTTCGAGCGTATCGCCGACCTTCACATCCTGAAAACCGGTGATGCCGATACCACACTCATAACCGCTCTTGACGCTCTTTACGTCCTCCTTAAAGCGGCGCAGCGAAGCGATCCCTCCCTCAAAGACGATCGTGCCATCACGCACGACACGCAGGCGATCGTCACGCCCAACCTCGCCCTCAATGACAAAGCAACCAGCAATGGTGCCCACCTTCGGCACCTTGAACAACTCACGAACCTCGGCGATGCCGGTATCCTGCTCAACGATCTCGGGCTTGAGCAGACCCACGCGCGCGGCGTTGATATCATCGATTGCCTGATAGATGACCCGATAGAGCTTGACCTCGACCTTTTCCTTCTCCGCCAATTGCCGCGCCTTGGGCTGCGGTCGCACGTTGAAGCCGATGACGATAGCATCTGAGGCAGCCGCCAGCGCAACATCGGTCTCGGTGATACCGCCAACGGCGGAGTGGATGACGTTGATGTGAACCTCGCTTTGATCCATCTTGTCGAGCGCGTCCTGAAGGGCCTCAATGGAGCCCTGCACGTCAGCCTTCACCACAAGGTTCAGGTCGCTCACGCCCTCGCCGATACGTGCAAAGAGGTCTTCGAGAGTGGCATGGCTCTTCTGTTGCTGCTCTGCCAGACGTTTGCGCAGCGCGCGATCCTCGGCGAGGTTGCGGGCTTCGCGCTCGTCGGCAAAGACGCGGAACTCATCGCCGGCGTCCGGCACGCTGTCCAGACCCAATATCTCAACCGGATCGGCGGGCAGAGCCTTGGACACGGTGTTTCCCTTTGGGTCGACAAGTGCGCGCACACGCCCGTGCGAGCTACCCACGACCACCACGTCACCGCCCTTGAGGGTACCGCGTTGCACGAGCACGGTGGCAACGGGGCCACGGCCCTTGTCCAGCTTCGCCTCGATGACGAAACCTGAGGCCAGGGCATTTGGATTTGCTTTGAGCTCCAGCACATCGGCCTGCAGGAGGATGGTCTCCAAAAGCTCGTCGATGCCGGTGCGCTGTTTGGCGCTGACCTCAACGAACATGTTCTGGCCGCCCCATTCCTCAGGAACGATGTTGTGCTCGGTGAGCTCCTGGCGCACCCGCTCGGGGTTCGCTCCGGGTTTGTCGATCTTGTTCACCGCCACAACAATGGGCACACCGGCAGCTTCTGCGTGGTGGATGGCCTCAACGGTCTGCGGCATCACGCCATCATCAGCGGCCACGACCAGCACGACGACATCGGTCACCTTCGCACCGCGTGCACGCATGGCGGTAAAAGCCTCATGGCCCGGTGTGTCGATGAAGGTAATGCGATGATCCTTGATCTCAACGACCGAGGCGCCGATGTGCTGCGTGATCCCACCGGCCTCGGTAGCCACAACGCCTGTCTCGCGGATGGCGTCGAGCAGCGAGGTCTTGCCGTGGTCGACGTGGCCCATGACCGTAACGACCGGTGGCCGCGGCAACAAATCGGCGGGCGCGTCCACGTCGTGGACGGCGTATTCCTCTTCCGGCGAGATGATGCGCAGTTTGCGGCCCATGTCGTCAGCGATCAATTCCACGAACTCGTCGGTCATGGTCTGGGTCACCGTAAGCGGCGTACCCAGCAGGAACAGACGCTTGACGATATCGTTTGCTGGCACCTTCAGTGCGTCGGCGAATTCCTGAACCGTCACGCCAGTTGTTACCTGCAGCACCGATTCGTCGAAGAGAAGATCGGGATCGATGCCCTTCTCGATGGCTGCGATCTCGGCCTTTTCGCGGGCCTCGCTCTCGCGCTTCTGTTTACGTTTCTGACGACGGCCCTCGCCTTCGCCCGTGGCGGCCGCCACAGCCGCGCGGGCATCCGCCAGCACACGATCACGCTGGATCTGCTCGGCGACCTCGGCCATCTTCCGGTAGCGGTCGACCTCGGCAGCTTCCTCGTCCTCGGTTCCGTAGATATCGAGAACCTCGAGCCCCGTGTCGCGTCCGCGACCCGTGTGACCCTTGCCCTTGCCGCGTTTGCCACGACCGCCTTCCTCGCCATCCTGACGCGCGGCACCGCCGTCAGTCTTGCGTCCGCGACCGCGCGAAGTAGCACCGGACGCCTCGGTGGTCGGAGTTGCGGAGGCGGAAGCCTTCCCGGCAACGCCCCCGTCTGCGGCGCTCTTGGCGACAGCACCAGCGCCTGAGCCTGAGCCTGAGCCCGAAGCGGTGGCCGCGTCCGTGCCAGCGCCTGTTGAGGCCGACCCGGCACCTGAGGCACCCGAGCCAAGCCCTGGGGCACCCAAGCCTGCGCCTGAGGCGCCCGCGCCTGCACCAGCGCCTATGCCGTCAACTGCTCCCATATCCGCGGACGAGGCACCCCCGGCTCCGCGTCCCGTTGCGCCTCCACCTGCAGCGGCCTTGGCGCCTCCACCTGCGGCGGCCTTTGTGCCACGAGCTGCCAAGCGTGCGGCGGCCTTCTCGGCTTTCTCAGCCGCAAGTCGCTTGTTTTCGGCATCTATCTGTGCCTGAAGACCCGCGAAACGCTCCGGCGGCCTCTTCTTGGCAGGCTGAACACCCTTGGGCTCGCCATCGGTCGCAGCTTCCAGAGAGTCCGCCTCATCGACAGAATCCGCCTCTTCGACATTCTGGAGATCGCGGGCAGCCTTTTCCTCCTCGCGGCGCTTGCGCTCCTCCTCGACCGCCGCCTTACGCGAGGCCTCCTCCGCTTCCCGAGCGGCCTGCTCTTCGGCGGCCTTGCTGGCCTCCTCTGCGATACGCTCAGCCTCGGCTGCGGCGGCGCGTTCTGCCATCTCGGGACCGAGCTTCTTCCTGATGCGATCGATATAGGCATCCTCAAGCGTTGAGGCGTGGTTCTTCACCGGCACCTTCATCTCGATCAGGCGGTCGGTGAACTCCTTGGAATCCATGCCGAATTCCTTGGCCAGTTCATGTACGCGCATCTTCGCCATAACTCACTGCTCCTCAACCATGTTACGTACCATCACATCCGCGAACTCAGAAGCAAGCCGCGCATGATCCTCATCCTTCAAGCCCACCCGTAAAGCTCGCTCGAGCGCCCGAGTCCTGCGCGCCTTTTCGAGGCAGGCGACATCCGCGCAGATATAGGCGCCACGTCCGGGCGCGCGCCCACTCTCATCCAAGCTCACCCGTCCCTGAGCGTCACGGACAAAGCGAAGCAGGCTACGCTTCTCAGCGCCCAGACGGCAAGCCACACAGGTCCGCTGGGACACCTTACGAGCCGATTGCTCTGTCGACTGTCTCACCATGACATCCATTTCAGATAAGGCCGTCTTCCTCGGGATTTTGGGCTGCATCGGCGATGAGCTCGGCATCCTCCGCATCTAGCAGATCCTCAGCTTCGGCCACCTGGGCACGCGTTTCACCGGCGACCTCGGCGTCCACATCAGCATCCGAGCGTGCCTCGGAGGGGTCTTCGGCAGCAAGAGCATGTTCCAATTCACGCGTCGCAGCGGCGATGTCAACGCTGTCGGCGATCTCGTCGGTCGCTTCTCCAAGCAGAGCGTTCTCATGGATGCGGCAAAAATGCGAACCGGCCTGCGCGTGGTTGCGGCAGCGGATACCATTGGGCGAGATATACTCACAGCGCCCATCTTCGCTCTCGCTGGGCTCCTCCTCGTCAAACAGCGTGTGCACGACCGAAGGCAACTCACTCATCAGCGAGGCGCTCTTGATATCGATGTGCCAGCCGGTCAGGTGCGCCGCCAGGCGGGCGTTCTGGCCCTCCTTGCCGATGGCCAGCGACAGCTGATCATCGGGGACGATGACGGTCGCGTAGTGCTTTTCCTCGTCAACAAGCACATTGGTTACCTTGGCTGGCGAGAGGGCGTTGGCAACGAAGGTGGCGGGGTTCTCGTCCCACTGAATGACGTCAACACGTTCGTTGCGCAGCTCCTCGACGACCATGCGCACACGTGAGCCCTTGGGTCCAACGCAGGCGCCAACCGGATCGAGATTGTTCTCACGTGAGGAGACGGCGACCTTGGAGCGGGCGCCGGCCTCGCGGGCGATCGACTTGATTTCGACGATCTCGTCGTAGATCTCCGGCACTTCGATCTCAAAGAGCCGACGGATCAGGTCAGGACGTGTTCGACTGACGACGATCGAGGGGCGGGTGTTCTCCGAACGCGAGCTACTCTCTACGACATTGGGATCACGAACATCGATGATCAGGGACTTGAGTCGCTGATTATGGCGATAATGCTCGTTTGTTGGCTTCTCGTTGAGCTCAGAGGGATGCCGCTTGCGATCAAAGTGTGGAAGCTCCGCCTCCACTCCCTCGCGAATTTTGATAATCGTGAACTCGGGAAGAGACTGCAGTACCGTCCCAGTCACAAGTTCGCCAATGCGATCTGAAAATTCTGAATAGATCGCCTGCCGCCCGGCATCACGTACGATCTGCATGATGACGCCCTTGGCGTTCTGCGCCGCGATGCGACTGACGTCGGCGGGGGTGACATCGCGCTCCTCAAAGGAGGTATACGTGTAGGTGCTCTTACCGGTCTCCTCGTCAACCTCGACAAGCGGCTCACCAACGCCGACCAGCTCATAGACATAGATTGCACCGGTCGCACGGTCGATGGTCACGCGAGCATCCCATTCGAGCTTGAGAATGCCCTCGTAGCTCTTTGCCAGCGACTGCTCCAGACGTTCAAGCAGATATATCTCGTCGATGTTCTTCTCGGTGGCCAAGGCCTGAAGCGCGGCCATTAACTCAGATGACATCCTGATCCCTTCTGTCGTCATTGCCCTTGAAATCGATCTTTCCCTTAATGCGTGCCTTCTGTATCTGCTCAAAGGGGATACGATGCCGCATCCCTTCGATGTCGATGACGATGAATGTCTGCCCGTCCGCCTCTTCTACGGCCACCAACTCACCGGTCCAGTTGCCGCGGCCCTCGACGGGCACGGTTTTGATCTGCACAATCTCGCCTCGGCTGGCAAAACGCATGAAGTGCGCGAGCGTACGCAGGGGGCGATCGATACCTGGCGAGGAGACCTCCAGGGTATAGCGACCTTTGCTGGTATCCGTCGCCTCAACAATCGCCTCGACCCAGACATTAGCCGCCACGAGGACGTCGATATCCGGCCCCTGGACAGCACTGGGATCGTCGAGATAGACGCGCACGATACGAGCGGCACCGGAGCCCGAGAGCTCTACATCCACCAGCTCGAGGCCATGTTGAGCCGCTGCGCCCTCAAGCGCCTCCAGCAAAGCCTGTTCCTTCTTCGTTCGCATTGCCCGCTCAACCCACCTTGCTCTCATCATGTACTCGCGG
>JAIRXA010000111.1 GCA_031268525.1 Coriobacteriales bacterium
ATGAAGGGACCGAGAAGAGCCCCCGGGATTGAGTTCAGGCCCATGCCTGCCGCCAGAACAACCACGTTGGAGGTTGTGACGGTCAGGTGCCAGATCAGGGAATAGCCTGCGGCGAAGGATGCCAGAAAGGAGACCGCAACCGAAGCAAAGAGGATGACGAGGATGGACTTCCAGCGCTCGGGCACCGGCGTACCATGTGCGGTCAGATGGCCGCTGAGTTGCTCAAGCGATTCTGCATTCGCCGCCGCTCCCTGCCCTTCGGGTGATTGCGTTTTGATTGCATCAGACATGAAGGACTCCACTCAGATCAAAATCAGGTATGAAGCTCTCACTGGCAGCGTCGCCAACCTGCATGAAACTGTTGCGTATCCCCAGGTCAAGGGCGAAGTTGACCAGAGAATCATAGTCGTCTGCAGAAACCGTGCACCCAAGCTCAGGGTAGCGACCTTTAATGTCTGGCAGAGGCGTATACTGACTCATCAGGCTGTAGCTTGCCGCATTGCCACAGATTTCATAGGACAGCTCAAGCGCCCGTTTGGCATCGGCCAGATGATCGGGCAAGAGCAGGATCCGAACGATGAGGGCGCCCGGAGTCGCCTGATGCATCTGACGCAGCGCCCGAGCGGCAACCCTGGGGTAATCGCGTGCCGCAGAGTAGCGCTCGGCCAGCTCGCCGCTGGCATAGCGAAAATCCGCGAGCCAGATATCTATGTGATCAGCGAGCATCTCTATCGTCTCCACATTCTCATACGTACTGGTATTCCAGACCACGGGCAGTCCCAAGCCCTCGTCTCGAGCACGACGTAGGGCCTCAATGATCTGTGGTGCGTAGTGTGTGCCTGTCACCAGATTTATGTTTTCGGCACCCTGCGTCTGAAGCTCAAGGAATATCTGCGCCAGCCGTTCGACACTGATGACCACACCGACCCGCCCACTGGAGAGCGCCTGGTTTTGGCAGTAGACACAGTGTAAGGGACAGTTTGAGAAGAATACCGTGCCACTGCCGCCAGAACCGCTGAGAGGCGGTTCCTCCCAGAAGTGCAGGGCCGCCCGAGCTACGCGTAGGGTGGCATCGGCCCCGCAAAAGCCACGCTCACCTTCAAGACGCCGGGCCCCGCACTGCCGTGGACAAAGCCTGCAAGCGCCTGCAATCGTCAAGTACGCCTGCTTCTTCAGACGCGGGCATCTTTGATGATCTGGGCAAAATCCGCAAGCGGCATACTACCCTGATCGCCTTCGCGCCGCTCGCGAACGCTGACCTCAACAGCCTCGGCCTCTCTGTCGCCGACGATAAGCATGAAGGGTATCTGCTGCATCTGCGCCTTGGCGATCTTGGCACGCATTGGTTCGTTGCTGTCAAAGACCTCCACGCGCCCACCAGCCTTGCTCAGGACCTCTTTTACCTCAAAGGCATAGTCGTTGTGGCGGTCGGCAATGGGGATGACGGCGACCTGCACAGGCGCAAGCCACAGGGGCAGGGCACCCGCGTAGTGCTCGATCAGTATCCCGAGAAAACGTTCGATCGAGCCAAAGATAGCACGATGGAGCATCCACGGCTGCTCGGTTCCGTTATCGGAGGTGCGATAGCTGAGGTCAAAACGCTCTGGGAAGTTAAAGTCCACCTGAATGGTCGAACACTGCCAGGTGCGTCCGATGGCATCTTTGACCTTGATATCGATTTTGGGTCCATAGAAGGCGCCGTCACCCTCGTTGATCTCATAGGCCAGACCATGCGCCGCGCAGGCAGCCTTGAGCGTATCGGTGGCGATCTCCCATTTCTCATCGTCGCCGATGGACTTCTCCGGTCGAGTCGATATTTCGGCGGTATAGGAGAAGCCAAAGGTGTTCATGATATGATCGACAAGATCGAGGATGGCGACGATCTCGTCGAGCAACTGATCGGTACGACAGAAGATGTGGGCGTCGTCCTGCGTAAAGCCGCGGGCGCGCAGCAGGCCGTGTACCACGCCACTCATCTCGTGGCGATAGACGGTACCAAACTCAAAGAAACGCAGCGGCAGATCGCGATAGGAACGCAACTCATTGCCGTAGAGCAGCACATGCCCCGGGCAGTTCATCGGTTTAACGCCATACTCAGTCAGCTTGCTCTTATCCTTCTCCTCCGATTCGTCGATGGAGAAAAAGTACATGTTATCCTGGTAGAAGTAGTAATGCCCGCTTTGCTTCCAGACGTCGGCGTTGTAGATATGCGGGGTGATGACTTCCTCGTAACCGCGCTCATACAGGTCGCGACGCAACCACTCCTGCAGCGTACGGATGATGCGTGCGCCATGCGGCAGATACAGCGGCAGGCCGACACCAGCCCGCTCATCCATCATGTAGATGCCCAGCTCCCGGCCGAGCTTGCGATGGTCTCGCTTCTCCGCTTCCTCGATACGAGTCAGATAGGCTTCGAGGTCCTTTTGAGAAAACCAGGCGGTGCCATAGATGCGCTGGAGCATTTGTCGCTCGCTGTCGCCGCGCCAGTAGGCTCCGGCGAGCTTCGTGAGCTTAAAGGCCGCGCTCAGACCGGTATGGGGAATATGCGGACCACGGCAGAGGTCGAGAAAACTACCCTGCTGATAGACAGAGATCGTCGCGTCGGCGGAAAGCTCGTTGATGAGCTCGAGCTTGAGGGGCTGCGTAGCAAAGAGCTCTCGGGCCTCATTGCGCGAGACCTCCCGACGCGAGAAGGGCCGCGCCTCGGCAACAATGACGTGCATGCGTTGCTCGATCGCCTCCACATCATCGGGCGTGAAAGGACGGCCTATTTCGATATCGTAGTAAAAGCCGTCTTCAATGTCTGGACCGATTCCGAATTGTGCGCCCTCAAAGAGCTCGGCAACTGCCTCGGCCATGATGTGAGCCATCGAATGACGCAGAATTCTGAGCGCTTCGGGTGAGCGGGAGGTGATGATCTCAACGGTGGCATTCGCGGGGACAGCAGCACTCAGATCGACCAACACGTCATCGACCTTGCCCGCCAGGGCAGCCTTGGCCAGACCTGCGCCGATCGCCGCCGCCACATCGGCAAGGGTCGAGCCGTCCGGCATCTCTTTACTGGAACCGTCGAGAAGCTTGATGTTCATGGGTATTCCTGTCCCCTGGTAGCGCGAGCTTTATCGTAAACTATTTTTGCACTGGTGTGCAGCAGTAGGGGCAGACGGACCAATCCGGGTTCAGAGCATGCCCGCAGCTGGTGCACTCATTCTTAAGCTGGGTGCCACAGCGCGGACACATCAGATACTCACGTTCCACCGGATAGCCACATTTGCCACACTCACCATATTTCATCAACTCACGCTGCTTGAGCGTGAAGTCGAGATCCTGCTCGTCACGATCCGACAGTAACATCGGTGGGCGCAGCATCGAATACGCAAAGGCCCCAACAAAGGGGATGAGCGCGATAATGCCCCAGATGACCGGGTTTGAGCCGCGCAGATAGGCGTCGCGAATGACCCAGATGATCGATACGAGGTAGAAGACACCAACGATGATGACGATGACAACACCGAACATTCGCATCTCCGGTGTGATGATCGAATTAAGAATATCACTGAAATCCATGAAAAGCCCTTTTCTCTGATCTTGTTCTTCCTGTATTTCGCCAAAGGCGTCACCAAGCGCGATAACTGCACTATTTTAGCAGAATACATGCAGTATGTAGAGGAGTCGTTGCCGTGAGGTCATGGGGCCGGAGTTCGTGCCGGAGTTCGCAGGGCTGATGCTCTCTATCCCCTCCTCAGGCAGAAGTCGCCATCGCCCAGGCCTTGGCTTCGCCGACGATGGTGATGGAGCCGGTAACGATGCTCGGTATTCTTTCAGTACTCAGATCCTCAAGGGCTTTCGCCACACTCGAAAATACACGGGGCATGCGACCGCTCCGCTGTGCAACGAGGGCCGCGAGCTCGTCGGCAGGGATGGCGCGCGGCGAGGCGCTTTGGGTCACGGCGATCCTGTCAAACCGTGGCGCCAGGGCGTCGATGATGCCTCCCGCGTCCTTATCGGACAGAATCCCGAGCAACAGGAGTGTATCCGCAGTGACCAGTCCACTTGCCTGCAGAGCTGCGTCCAGTGTCCGTGCCGATTTGGGATTATGGGCGGCATCGATAAGCAGTAGGGGTTCTGCGCGCAAGGTCTCAAAGCGCCCGGGAATGATGAGGTGTTCTAACGCGTGCCTGATGGTGCCAGAATCCAGAGTATGGGCCAAAGCCGCCTCGGTCGCCGCAATCGCCGTACAGATATTCACCTGCTGGTAGGAAGGAAACGGGGGCGGAAGAAGGATGGGGTCGAGAGAAGGCTCGTGCTCCCCCACCACGGAGGAACTGATGCCCAACTCAACCAGGGAGTCTGTCCCTACAAGGGAACAGCGCGAATGGATCACCTTCAGTGCTTCTTCGGGTATCCCGGGGCCCAAGACGACTTTGCTTCCGGGTTTGATAATCGCAGCTTTCTCCGCAGCTATCTGGGCGAAGGTGTCACCCAGGATGGCGGTGTGATCAAGTCCGATGCCGGTAATCACGGCGACAGAAGGATCGACGACGCTTGTGGCGTCCCAACGTCCGCCGAGCCCACATTCGAGCACGGCATAATCGACCTGCTCACGCGCAAACAAGCAGAAGGCGGCGGCGGTCAGCAGCTCAAACTCGGTAACCTGAGCGATACTCCCCTCCTCAATCAGGCGCTTTGCCGTCTCGTGGGCGATCAGTACCGCCGAAGCGAAGTCAGCGCGCGAGACGACTTTGTTTCCGATCTCGATGCGTTCCTCGTAAAAGACCAGTTCAGGCGAGGTATACAGTCCGACTTTGAGTCCCAGCTCGCCCAAGAGGGCTGCGATGAAGCGCACGGTGGAGGACTTGCCGTTGGTTCCGGCAACCTGAATACTGGGATAGCATCGATGCGGGTCACCGAGCTCATGCAGAATGCAAGTGATCGGTTCCAGGGAGGGATCGATCCCAAAGCTCAAGGCCTCGTTGAGCAGCGCAAGCGCCTGCTCGTAGGGGGTGTTGGAGTTCATCAAACTCGTTTTGGATTCGCTCATAGATCTGCCCGTCGTCTGAAGGCTAGAGGGAGGCCAGCTGCTCGTCGATCTGTTCAAGGGCCACGGTGAGATCAGCGGCATCGCCGCGGGTCTTTTCCACGACTTCGGGGGCTGCTTTGGCAAGAAAGCCCTCGTTCGCAAGCTTCTTCTCCAGGCGTTCAAAATCGACGGCCAGCTTTGCGCGCCTCTCTTCCAAACGTCTCCGCTCCGCATCGAAATCAACGAGACCTTCCAAAATGACAGAGATCTCCATGCCCTGTGTGATGCTCACCGTTGACTGGGGCGGCTTGATCGCATCGACTGCAACCACAAAATGTCCCAGGCGCGCCATGTTCTGCAGTTGGAGAGTCTGATTCTTCAGCTCTTCGGCTTTGGCGGCCGCACTCGGACCCGTCGTCTTGACGACGACATCCAGCTCCTGTCGCGGCGAGATACCATAGCGAGCACGAGCGCTCCGGACAGCGGTGACCACCGCGCAGAAGGCCTCGACCGAACGCTCGGCCTCCTCGTCGATGTAGGAGGCAAGCTCGGCGCCACAGGGCATGTGTGCCACCATCAGGGAGGGGCAGGTATCACCCTGGGGCAGAGCTAACCAGATGCGCTCGGTAATGAAGGGCATGAAGGGATGCAGCAGACGCAGAGCGGTATCGAGCACAAAGACGAGGGTGTGTTCGGCAGCTCTTCGCTGCTCGCCGCCCTGAGCGAGCTGACCTTTTGCAAACTCGATGTACCAGTCACAGAACTCGTTCCAGAAAAAGGCGTAGAGCAGGCGCGCCACCGCTCCAAAGTCAAATCCCTCACGGCCGTCGTCCAGCTCAGCAGTCAGGCGTGCCAGTCGTGAGAGAATCCACCGATCGGCGAGCGTCAGTGGCTCAGGGGCGACGCGCGCGGTCGGAGGGTGCGCGTCGGAATCCAGATTCATCAAAACGAAGCGAGCGGCATTCCATATCTTGGTCGCGAAGTTGCGATAGACGCCCAGCTTCTCGCGGTCAAACTTCATATCCTGTGTGCCCGTCACCTGGATGGCGAGGCCGAAGCGCATGGCGTCGGCGCCATACTCGGCGATCAGCTCCATCGGGTCGATACCATTGCCGCGCGACTTGCTCATGATGTTGCCAAATTTATCGAGCACGGTGGGATGAATGATGACATCGTGGAAGGGTACTGCCCCATCAAGGAAGTACATCGAGCTCATCACCATGCGCGCGACCCATAAAAAGATGATGTCGCGAGCAGTGG
This sequence comes from Coriobacteriales bacterium, assembly GCA_031268525.1. Classification (GTDB taxonomy): domain Bacteria; phylum Actinomycetota; class Coriobacteriia; order Coriobacteriales; family UBA8131; genus JAIRXA01. The sequence continues at coordinate 6,281 of JAIRXA010000111.1, forward strand.
AGAGCACCTGCGTTGGGTAGTTCGCGGCGAGCTCGGGCCAGGCAGCAAGCGTGGCGGGAGTGGCTTTGGGGGTGGCAGGAGCGACGCCAGGGGCGACGAGGGGAGCGCCGTCAGAGGTGTCGGACACCGCATCCCCTGGCCAACCCTGTGTGGCGAAGGGCCACAGCTGCGAGGAAAACCAGGTATCGAGCACGTCCTCGTCCTGGCGCAGCGGCGCACCACAGACCGGGCAGAGAGCGGCGTCAACCTCCAGAGCATCGGTCCATCCGCAGGCGTCGCAATAAAACACCGGGATGCGATGACCCCACCACAACTGACGCGAGATGCACCAGTCGCGGATGTTTTCCATCCAATGGAAGTAGATATTTTCCCAACGGCGCGGATTAAAGATCACGCGCCCATCACGAACGGCCTCAATCGCCGGAGCCGCCAGCTCCTTCATCGAGACAAACCACTGCTCGGAGGCCCAGGGCTCAATGGTGGTATCGCAGCGATAGCAGTGACCCACGGCATGATCGTGCTCATCCACATGATCGAGTAGACCCAGCTCGTCAAAGGCTGCGACGATCGCTTCGCGCGCCTGCTCGCGCGAAAGCCCGACAAAACGCCCGCCGTTCTCATTGATATGCGCGTCGGCGGTCAGGATATTGATCTGCTCCAGCCCATGACGCACACCCATCTCAAAGTCATTGGGGTCATGCGCCGGGGTCACCTTCACTGCACCGGTGCCGAACTCCCTGTCCACATAATCGTCGGCAAAGACCGGGACCACCCGATCTACCAGAGGCAGTCGCACCTGCGCGCCAGTCGCCACCAGCGACCGATAGCGCTCATCATCGGGGTTGACGGCCACACCGGTATCGCCAAGCATCGTCTCCGGACGGGTCGTTGCGACCACAAGATACTCATAGCCTGCCACCGGTTTGACCAAAGGATAACGCAGGTGCCACAGATGCCCAGCTTCATCGGCATGCTCCACCTCATCGTCGGCCAGAGCGGTCGTACACCGAGGGCACCAGTTGATGATGCGTAAGCCGCGATAAATCAATCCGTTTTGATACCAATCGACAAACACTCGTCGGATCGCCTGTGCGTATTCCGCATCCATCGTAAACTGCTCGTCAGCATAGTCGCAGGAACAACCCATGCCTTTGAGCTGCTCAATGATCGTAGAGCCGTATTCGCGCCGCCACTCCCAGCAGGCGTCGACAAAGGCTTCACGCCCGAGGTCAAAGCGGGTCTTGCCTTCGGCGGCGAGCTTTTGCTCCACCTTGTTCTGTGTGGCGATACCGGCGTGGTCGGTGCCGACGATCCACCGCGTCGGACGGCCCTGCATCCGCGCACGACGAATGAGGATGTCCTGAAGGGTATTGTTGAGGGCGTGGCCCATGTGCAGCATACCGGTAACATTGGGCGGCGGAATGACGATGGTGTAGGGAGGCTTGGACGGGTCGGCAAAGCCGGCAGCATCGCGCCTGAAGTAGCCCGCATCATTCCAGGCGGCAAACAACGCCCCTTCGATCTGAGAAGGCTCGTAGCTCTTGGGCAACTCAATCTCGATCTTGGACTCCGCCATCGTCGGATGTCTCCTTTACTGCCAGTCTTTCCGTGGCCTGAAACAGGGAGCGGCTCACCACAGGGCAAACCGATACATCCGGCTATTATACCCAGTCATTCGCTACGGTGGGGAGCATATCCTCACCGTAGTCAACCAGAAGGCCCCCCGGCTGGTCGCCACGGGAGGCCTTCTGGTCGTACATCATCTACGAGATGAACTCTGTGTCGGACGCCGTGCCAAACTCAGGAGCGATCCCTGATCCAGGCGCTGGGTCAGACTCTCGGTCAGTCATGGCAGGTCCCGCATTGCAGGACCTTCTCGTGGTGACAATTGAAGCAGGTGTTCAGACTGTTGTCTGGCAGCGAGGCCGCCGGTTCGTGTACCTGATGACAGTTTATGCAGGTAATCGAGTTGTGCGAACTGTTATCAGGAATGTCGTGCGGGTTGACCACCGTGCCTTCGGTGTCGGTTATGACCGTACTGGCAACGGTCAAGGTCGCGAGCTCGTCGGCCTCGTGGCAGGAGCCGCACAGCGTGGGATCAACCTCTGTCTTCTTGAGCCGCGTCGGCATCGGCAGGTCAGCTGTCGCCCCCTCATGGACCGCGGTCATCTTCTCTTCGTCCGCATGGCAGGTTATACAGGTTGTTCCCTCTTGCTCATGGACGGTCGCAGGTGCCGTTGGATCCTGCTCATTCGTCTCGGCGAGGTGGCAGGTCGCGCAATCGCTTTGCATCGACCAGGCAACCGTGGCCGTCGTGTCCTCAGAGCCCGAGCCTGAGCTGGGATCTGCTGTTCGAGGCGCACAACCGGCAGCCAAGGCGACAAGCGCCACCATTCCCAGGGAGATCAACCAAATGGCGAACTTCCTGTGCCGCGAAGAGGCCAAGGAGCAGGTAGGCTCCTCGGATCCCTCACGCTTCTCGGGTCCCTCGGTCTGCCCGAGAGGGGCAGACCCGAGTTGATCCTGACTGGTATCCATCCTCACTCCTCGGTTGAGATAACCTGACCGGCGATCCGACCGAAGACGATGGGCTTTGCGAGACCGATGAGGTCCATGCAGCCAGCAGATTCACCTGCCGCATAAAAACCGGGGATAGGGTTGTAGCCCCAATCGAGCACCTGAGATTTGGGATTGATGGTCACGCCACCCAGAGTGTTGTGCTTCTGAATGCCCCACTTGACCGCATGGAAGGGAGGGGTCGCGATCGGTGCGTCGAGATGGACTTTCTGGAAGTCCTCGTCAACACCGGCTGCCACCATCTCGTTATAACGGCCGACAGCAGCAGTGAGGTTCTCGGCGGGCACACCGATACCTGCAGCGAGCTCCTCAATGGTACCAGCTTGCTTATACATCGAGTCCTCGACAATCTCGCCAACCGTAAACTCAAGCTCTTGCTTGGCGCGCGAGGTCTCGTCAAGAATGATCCAGACGATCGGGCCATCAGCATCGCCTGTCTGAGCGGCACAGAGCTGTGCGAAGTAGAAAGGCTTTGAGCCACCAACCCAGGCAGGATTGTCCTCGCCGATTTCCTCATTCATAAAGCGATTACCTTCGGCGTTCACATAGATGCACTCACTGTCCAGGGGTTCGGCAGTGCCGGGCAGGCCATAGGGCAGATCGATACTATGCCAGGGGGTTCCGGCGTGCCGATGCCAACCGTGCCAGTCGCAACCACGATCGGTAGAGAGCGCGGCGCCAGCGCCAAGGGCCAGTTCAATGCCGGTGCCGTCGTTAAAGACATAGGGCTCACCGCTGACGTGAGGATACTTGTTGAGCCACGGCAGGAAGAGCTGCTTGAGCGTGGCACTGCCGTTCCAGCTGCCCGTCCCGAGGAACACGGCCTTATTGGCCTTGAACTTCACAGGTGCTCCATTCAGATCGGCCTCGATGCCGATGACACGGCCGGCTCGGTCGCCTTCCTCGCGAATGATTTTGGTCATCTTGCAGTTGAGCATGAATTCGACGCCGCTTTCCTCCGCGCGATCATAGATCGGCCAGATCAGACCAGCGCCACCAGCCTTCATGCTATCCTCGGCGCCTTCGCGGTCGACAAGCTGCGGAGCCGTGGTGGTAAAGTAGCGAGAGCCACGATAGACCAGCGACATGGAGGAAACATTGGCCTTGATGAAGGAGCATCCCATGCCATCGAGCCAATTCCAGGTATCGAGACTGGCGTCAGCAAATGCGCGCGCCATGCCCTCGCCATCCTCGGCGCCCGAAATCTTGCGCCATTGCCCCATTTCATACTCACGCCCGTCAACCGTATCGACGGTCATCGTCTTATCGGTACGCAGGTTAGGTACGGTGCGATCCTCATAGATGATATCAGCCGTCTCCTCAAAGCCTTCATCCAACTGCATCCGGGTACCGCCACCGATGCCCAGGTTGCCACCAGCGAGGATGCCCTTGCCGCCGATCTTGTCGTTGGCGTCGATGGCGATAACGCTCACGCCACCCTCGCCCGCAGCCGCCGCGCAGGAAAGTCCCGCGGGGCCCGTACCCACGACAATGACGTCAGCTTCGTAATCCCAAGCGCCGTCGCCGCTCGCGCCTCCCGACTCGTCGCCACTCGCACCAGCTGGCTCACCGCCGCAGGCGGCAAGCCCCGCCGCCGCGACCCCAGCGGCCAATACACCGGCCCCAGTCAGAAAGTTGCGCCGCGAGAATCCCGGCTTTGACTCGTCGGCTTTTGCTCTCAAGTCCTCAATACTCATGATCTCCTCCTTCTCAACCGTTTACAGGAACTCTGTGTGCCCTCGGCTTTGTGGGCACACACCTTGTGCCCGCTCATTGCGGGTATCTGTCAGTGTCAGTAGAAAGAACTTCTTATGTTTTGGGTATCCGACAAAGCATCGGCCTTTACAAAGAGGCCTCGGATTTTTTTGGGATGACCTCAAAAGAACAAAAAGGATGACTAAAAGGATGGTAGTCCTTTACGATCTGACGATGTATTGTGTCATTGGAGGAAACGTGTACTACCTAAAGACCTGAGGATGAAGGGATACAGCTGAGCATGCACACTGAGAGTGGGCCGCAAAGTGATGCACACGCTTCGGACGGGGCAAGCGCACTGCCGACTTTGATACTTTTTGCAGCAGGCCTCACCCTGGCTGGAATTTGGACCGATGTGGTGGGCTACAGCTCCAAGTTGTTGACGATCGACCAGACCCTCCTCACCTTGCCCTACAGCCCTGACGCATTTCAGCTGGGGCGATTGGCGGTCAGCATTGTCTTTATCCTCATGGCTCGCAAGCTGGCAGCCACACAAAACCAGTTGACCCTCATAATCGCAGTGCTCATGAGCACTGCGACGGGCGTCCTGGTCATCTCCCACTATCAGACTCTGGTCGACCCCTACCTGCTGGCCTCCTGTGGGATATTTGTCGCGAGCGCCGGATATTCCTTTATCGTCTGGATATTCTATCTCTACGCAGCTCAGCATCTCCCCACCAACAGAATCGTGTGGAGCATTGCCGCAAGCCTGGTGCTTGAAACCATATTCTCGATTCTCATCAGCCTGTATCTCGGCCCTGTCAGCCAGATGGCCCTTGTCGTCAGCGCTCCCATCCTCGTAAGTATCTGCTATTTCGCGGGAACCCGTCTTGGCCCTGGACGACCCCAGACAGGCGCTATACACTCCACTCCACACTCCACTGATCGAGAATTCAGGCAAAGAAGGGGGGGGGGGGGGGCAAAAATATGCCCTTGATATCCAGGTCGTAGGTTTCGCGGCGACCCGTGTTTGTAAACGAACCTTG
>JAIRXA010000129.1 GCA_031268525.1 Coriobacteriales bacterium
AACAGCCCCGGAGTTCGTGTCCGGGGCTGTTCCCAATATCCAGATTTGTGTTCCCACTTTTGCGGAACTGTGTTCCCGCTTCAGTAGATTGCCGTTCCCGAGTCGCCGGAATACTCGATTGTCATCAGGGTCTGCACTCACCTATCGCATAGAACCGAGGAGGAAATTCGGATAATCCATGCTTATTCTGAGAGCACCTCAGGTGTGCAAGTTGAGATATATGATTATAAGGAACCTCTTGAGGCATTCGAAGGGCTTCTTCTTCGAGAATTTGACGTTTTGCTTTCTCCGATTCTGCCTTTTGAAAACGAAGGACTTGAATGGAAACAAAAGAGCAAAGTCGAAGTATTATTACTGTTTAGTTCAAATGACCCGCTTTTTTCAAGAGAGGTGATTGACTTTGCGAAAGATCTTAAAGGATACACCTATCTATCAACTCAAAAAGGTACAATCGATGCCTTAAACCTTCACTTCTCGCGCTTCGGGATAACAGGAAAACACGTGGCATCAAATCAGGATATAGTACGTCAACTCCTTGAGGTTCCTAAAAATGTTTTTGCTGTTCCTAAGCCCTCAGCAAAGCTGTTTCTTGCTCCGCAGCTTTGTCAGAGGGAGATAGTAGAATTTCCGGCAGAGATCGGCACCTATTTTGTATTCCGAAAAAATGAGAAGACATACATACAGCACTATATCAACTATCTCATGGAGGAGTACCCTGAAGATTGCCGGGCCTCACGTGTGTCAGGGGGAGACGTGTGTCAGGGGGGCGCGTGTGTCAGGGACGTATAATTTGACACACGTCCCATGACACGTTTTCTGAGGTCTTGTTGCATAAAGTTACCATTGTGGGAGCTTTTGAAGTTTGGAAGGTTGAGGTATTCGTAAAAGGGTTAAGGCTAAATCAAAGGCCTCGTCCGCTAGCCTTGGGTTGCCCGGATCGTTGGGTGCCCTACTGCCAGAGGGACACTATATGGTCGCGGGGGTTGGATTTGAACCAACGACCTCTGGGGTATGAACCCGACGAGCTACCATACTGCTCCACCCTGCTGTAATGATAGTATATACCAATAAGACAGGGAGGAGTGCTGCATGTCGGAACATAAGGACTACAGAGAATGGATGTTGGTAAAGGCGGGCATAAACAATGAGTCAGATCGTCCCGTGGGCTTTAAAGAGCGTGAGATTTGGCTTTGCAACATCGGCGAGAATGTCGGCTATGAAAACGATGGGAAAGGTGGACGTTTTACCCGACCTGTTCTTATCGTAAAGGCATTCAACCGACAGACCTGCTTTGTGGTGCCGCTATCAACAACGCCCAAGCGAACGGTGTACCATTTCGTTTTTGATGGCAACACTGGTAAGGAAAGTGTTGCATTGCTCTCGCAGCCACGCACTGTTGACGCATCAAGGCTCAACCGCAAGATCGGAATGGTAAGTGAGCAGGATTTCAAGGTCATCAAAAGATGTTTGGGAGAGGCCCTTGGGTTGATACAATTCACCCCCGCGCAGGGCGGGGGCGACATCCCGAAGGACTAAGTGAAACAAGTTTATCATACAGTATGGAAGCCGTCAAAAACACCACCACCACCACCCACCCACCCACCCGGATTGTCAGGTGATTGGACGACTCTGTAGGTTCCGCCAGGCGTAGGGGCGGACTTCGTCCGCCCCCTCGGGCAGGGAAGTCTTACGTTCAAGCTTCTGTTTTTGTCTTTTTCCTCAAATATGGCCTCACAGTGTACGAGATTGACGTTAGTAGCGGGTTAGGGCCCTATAACTTCTATCGTCAAATGTAAATTGGCTGGTAAATAAACTGCTTCTATGAATAGCTCTTTGCGAAGACATGCCTCTTACCCCCTCAAATCGCTACTAACGCCAATCTCGTACACGAACTACCTGATTTTTTGCAAAACGAGGAAAGCTGTAGGTTCCGCCAGGTGGGGCTGAGAAATCTGGGGACATAAAGGGGACAGGGACATAAAGGGGACGTTCGCCGACATAAAGGGGACGTTCGCCTTTTTGTCCCACACATTCGATATTTGATGGCAACACTCCTGCAAAGGAGTTTGACATGCATATGAGGCAAGCCGTCTGGTATCATGAGAAAGGTCGCCTGAGGTTAAGCGACAATCTCTGTTGAGGGAGTCCGGAAATAGCCGTATATTTCATTTGGACTGTGAGTGTTTCATGATGGATGCAAAAACAAAGGTCGGCATTTTTGCTGAAACAGATGGAAAACTGAGATTTGGTGCATTACTGGCATATCTCTTGTCACTGGTAGCTTTTTTCATTCCTCTGAGCTTTGAATGGAACGATTACGGCGATTATGTTGTAAATTATTTCATTGGGGCAATTAACGCAATCAACGAGCCTATTTTTGTGATGATTTTAACAGGCATAGTCCTTGTGCTTGCCTGCGTATTGCTCGTAACAAAACAGTCTTTGCCTGCATCTTTGTGTGGTATTTTGGGTCTGGTATTGTTTATTGCCCTGTTGATCCTCATTCCCGATTCAGAACCGAGATCTTTCGGCGGTGATGTCATGCAAATCGCGATCAGACCAGGGGCATTCATCTCACCAATAGCAGCTACGATCGGCGCAGGTTTTTCGTTTCTCGCCTTTTTGAGAAATCGGAAAGCACGTTGATTCTGTTCTGAGGGATTAAAATGCAAGACAGAAGGCGAACGTATTCTGTTGACAGACGGTTCTGTTTGGGTTGCCCGTCCCCCTGACACAGTATCCCCGTCCCCCTGACACAGTCCGCACGGGTCAGCCTATAGGTTCGCCCCTACACCATGTGCGGAACCTATAGGCCAGCACCATTTGTCGCGTCACAGAAAAATACTTGCAAGTTTATAAGATTAGTATAAAATATCATCTTATGAAGACCTCACAGATATATCTCTCCGCCCATAAACTGGGAAGCGCACGGATGCGCTGTCGCAACCACGGCATCATGCCCTATGGACAGAGCGGCTGCGCGCCTCCTTTGAGGGGCGGTATCGGTTGGCGAGCTGTCAGCTGATACAGGGTTCGTTGCATATCTGCACACGACCGCGCGGCCAGAAGGATGCTTCTGGCCGTTTTGTTTTCCCCTCGGACAGCTACCCGTCGGACAGGCATCCCCACAGCGCTCTCTACCCGTCGGCCAGCTATCCATCTGAGCGCCCCATCACCGATTACGTGTCCGACCCACTGATAGACCCAAGGTCCGACCCACTGATAGACCCAAGGCCCGACCCATCGACGAACAAGGAGGACATCCCACGTGAGCAAGCCTATCAAACAGATCGCAATCTACGGTAAGGGCGGTATTGGCAAGTCCACGACCACCTCCAACATCTCCGCCGCGCTGGCCGATCTGGGCTATAAGGTCATGCAGTTCGGCTGCGACCCCAAGGCCGATTCCACCAACACCCTGCGCGACGGAAGTTACATCCCCACGGTGCTCGACCTGCTCCGCGAAAAGAAGAAGGTCGATGCCCACGAGGCGATCTTTACGGGCTACGGCAACGTCTACTGTGTGGAGGCGGGTGGCCCTGCGCCCGGTGTTGGCTGCGCGGGCCGCGGCATCATCACGGCAGTGCAACTGCTCAAACAGCAGAACATCTTTGACGAGTTGGATCTGGACTATGTGATCTACGATGTGCTCGGCGACGTGGTCTGTGGCGGTTTTGCCGTGCCCATCCGTGAAGGCATCGCCCAGCATGTCTTTACAGTTACCAGCGCTGACTTCATGGCGATCTACGCCGCGAACAATCTCTTCAAGGGCATTCAGAAATATTCCAACGCCGGGGGAGCGCTGCTTGGTGGTGTCATAGCAAACTCCATGCAGCATCCCTATCAGCGTGAGATTGTCGACGATTTTGTGGCGCGCACCGACACGCAGGTCATGCAGTACGTGCCGCGCTCGATCACCGTTACGCAAAGCGAACTGTCCGGCAAGACGACCATCGAGGCGGCTCCGGACAGCGAGCAGGCCGATGTCTACCGCGAACTGGCGCGCCGTATCGAAGCGCATACGGAATCCAAAACCCCCCAACCCCTGAGCCCCGATGAGCTCAAGGCCTGGGGCTCCACGTGGGCGGATGCCCTCATAGCCATCGAATCCGGCGAAGTCCGCGGAGAAAGAGCAGGTATCTGATGCCAGAAGTCAATCTCAGGGTTCCCGCGGTCGCCGTCCGCGAGATCCGCCTCAACACCATTACGGGTTTTCAGGGCAATGCCTCCGATCTCGTGCGCCAGTCGCGATGCGGCGGACTTGGTGAGCAGTCTCGCAGCTTCACCCAATGTCTGGGCTGCTCGACCAGCACCGCCGCCTGCATGGTTACTCTGGTGCGCGATGGCATCGTCATCAGCCACGGACCGGTGGGCTGCTCAAGCTGTCTGCATGAGTTCGCCTTTACCTATCGCGTCAATGCGCCCTTGCGTGGGGTCGATCAGCCCACGCAACGTCACATCTACTCGACGAATCTCACCGAGGAGGATATGGTTTTTGGGGGTTCTCAGAAACTCGCCGACACGATCCATGAGGTGTATGGTCTGGAGCAACCCAAGGTCATCTTCGTGATCACGACCTGCGCCTCCGGCATCATTGGTGACGATGTCGAGGGGGTCTGCAACGAGGCGGAAGAAGAGCTTGGCATTCCGGTGGTCGCGGTCTTTTGCGAGGGCTTTCGCTCCAAGGTTTGGACGAGCGGCTTTGACGCCGGCTACCACGCCGTCGCACGTAAACTCATCAAGCAGCCGCGCACCGACGCCAAGGGCCAGCCCGTCCGACGTCCCATCATCAACGTCATCAATTTCTGGGGAAGCGACGTATTCAGCCGCTGGTTCGAGCAGTTCGGCGTGACTCCAAACTTCATCACGCCCTACGCGACGACCGATACCCTTGCTTCGTCGAGCGAGGCTCTGGTGAGCGTAGAGGCCTGCACGACGCTCGGTTCCTACCTGAGTGGTGCGCTGGAGCAGGAGTTCGGTGTTCCGGCACTGCACGCCGCGCCGCCCTATGGCATTCCCGCCACCGACCGCTGGCTGCGTGCACTCGGCGCGGCGCTCGGCAAGCCCGAGGTCGCCGAGCACATCATTGAGGCCGATCGCGCCACGTTCAGCCCGCGCATCGCCGAACTCCGCGAGCAACTCGCGGGCAAGACCGCCTACGTGACGGCGGGCGCCGGACATGGGCATTCCCTGCTCGCTCTGCTCTCCGAGCTTGGCATCGATGCTCAGGGAGCGGCGCTGTTCCATCACGATCCGATCAATGACTTTGAGGCCGAGGAAGCCGATGCGCTGATCGCCACGGTGGCCGACTATGGAGATGTGCCGAACTTCAACATCTGCAACAAGCAGGAATTTGAGCTGGTCAACGTCCTCAATCGCATCAAACCCGACATCTTGCTGGCCAGACACGGCGGCATGACCCTGTGGGGAGCCAAGCTCGGCATCCCTTCTCTGCTGATAGGCGACGAGCACTTTGGCATGGGCTACGAGGGTCTGGTCAAATACGGCGAAGCCATTTTGGAGATCGTCGAGAACAACGAGTTTGTCACCAATCTGGCGCGGCATTCCATCAATCCCTATTCGCAATGGTGGCTGAAGCAGCCGCCTCATACCTTTTTGGAGAGGGCGTCATAATGTCTACCTCAGGACTGATCGAGCAGGAGCGCTATACCTGCGCCATCGGCGCGCTGCAATCGGTGGTCGCGATACCGCGCGCCGTGCCCATCCTGCATTCCGGGCCCGGTTGCGGTTCCATGATCCAGGGCTTCTTTGAGCGCTCGACCGGCTACGCAGGCGGTTCCACCTCGCCCTGTACGAACTTCTCGGAGACCGAGGTTGTCTTTGGTGGAACCGACAGGCTGCGCGATATCATCGCCAACACCTACAAGATACTGGAGTCCGACCTGCAGGTTGTGCTCACGGGCTGCACGGCCGACATCGTCGGTGACGATGTTGGCAGCGTGGTGGGGGAGTTCTCGGCTCTCGGCAAACCCATCGTGCATGTGGAGACGGCGGGCTTCAAGTCCAACAACCTCGTGGCGCACTCTCATGTGGTCAATGCCATCATCGACCAGTACAGCGACCTGCATGTCGAGGATTATCTGCCGCGTTCCGACCAGCGTCTGGTCAATGTCTTCGCCTCGGTGCCCTATCAGGATCCCTTTTGGAAGGGCAATCTGCGCGAGTACAAACGCCTGCTCGAAGGCATTGGGCTCAAGGTCAACATCCTCTTTGGCCCCGAAAGTGCCGGGGTAGGCGAATGGCGCAGCATTCCCGCGGCAAACTTCAACGTACTCATCTCGCCCTGGTACGGCCTGCCCATTGTTGAGCATTTGCAGCAGGAGTACGGGCAGTCATACTTTCATTTCCCCCATCCGCCGATCGGTGCGAACGAGACGACGCGATTCCTGCATGAGTTGGCCGCCTTTGCCCTCAGTGAGGGCGCGCTGCCTGATACCAGGGCAGCAGAAGCGCTCATCGCGCACGAGGAGCACGCCTATTACGAGGAGATCGACAACCTCGCAACCTTCCTGCTGGAATTTCGCTACGGCCTGCCCAACCATGTGCACATCCTGCACGACGCGGGCTATGTGGTGGGTCTTTCTCGCTTTCTGCTCCATGAGACAGGTATTGTTCCCAAGGAGCAGTTCATTGTTGATGGCACGCCCGAGGAGTTTCAGGAAGCCATCCATGCCGATCTGGCTGCCACAAGCGACAAACGGATCATTCCGCTGACCTTTGACCCTGATGCGGGCGCCTGCCAGCGCGCCATTCGTGAGCTGAAGCACTCTGGGCGCGGCTTGCTCATCGGCAGCGGTTGGGATAAGGAGCTTGCGAAGGAAAAGGGCTTTGACTACCTTCCCGCCGCCGTGCCCTGCCCCTATCGACTGGTTCTGACGACCAATTACGTTGGTTTCACCGGCGGCTTACGCGTCATTGAGGATATCTACGATGTGGCC
>JAIRXA010000203.1 GCA_031268525.1 Coriobacteriales bacterium
CTTCAAACTGATCAGGGGTCTTTATCTGGCAGGGAACATGGTGGGTCGCAAGTTCAATATCTACTATCCCGGATTAGCGGCAGGGCTCGCTCTGGCTCAGAATAGGATGGACGGATGGCATGCCGGCAAGCAGGCGGTGCTGGATGATGGTAGCAGTGACGGCGGGCCAGGCGCGCCGCCAAGGCCAGAGGTAGCTCCTGGAGCCCTTCCTGATTCAATGCCTGAGGGCGCAGCTCCTCCTGAGGGAGCAGCCCCTCCTGAGGGAGCAGAAATCCCAGAAGGCGCAGCTCCTCCCTCCTGATGGGCTGCAGGACAAGACGCATCGCCTCAACGCCGATTCGGCACCGAGGTGACAGCGAGTTACCGCATGAGAGCCGGTCGGAGGCACCCTGGCCGACTCTCATGCCAGGCAAGCAGATGTCGGATCATGAGGAGCATGATGGAGGTGAAGCTGGGATATGCAGTGTCCCTATTGCAAGGCACCCATCGAATCCCTGCGGACAAAATCCTTAGAGGAGTACCCGCTTGCCCAGCGAGTGAGCTACCAGATATCAGGAATGAAGCCGAATACCGACAAGGAGCCGTGCTCTTCATGCGGGCAGACCATGCACATAAGGAGGCACCCTGTCACCAGAGAGGCCTATGTGCTGAGCAGGGAAGATGCCTACAGCCTGGATTCGATGAGACTGGCGAACCTGTACCTCAAGGTATCCGCTGATCCGTTCTCTCAGTTCGTGTCACGTTCCACCGATGATAACCGGTCTGTCGCGGACCTGATATGGGGCTTTCTCGACAGGAAGCGGCTTGCCGCCTTGAAAAAGGGGGATTGGGATACTGTCAGCAAGGTATTGCTTCAGAAAGCCCGGTATCGCTGCGGCATAGGCAAGGCGTTCTTTTCGATACAACAGGACGCTTTGAGATACCAATTGAGGGATTTGCAGGAAAAGGGGGCTACCCATGTGAGAGTGGTTGCCGGTCACGACGCGCTGATATGCCCAAAATGCGCCGAACTGGGAGGATCTGTATTCACTATTGAGGAGGCGCTGGAGAAGATGCCCCTCCCGGTACGATGCGATAACGCCGGTAGACAACACGCGATAGACAATGACCCTGGCTGGTGCCGCTGTTTTTATGTAAGGAAAGCCTGACCGTCAGAGACTCCCCGGCTTTCATTCTTTCGACTGACGCTGGTTATGTGCGTTGAAGTGAGTCTTAAAGCACAGCGAAAAAGGAGAAGGACGCGTAGGGAGGATCTATCTTCAGTCCCGCCGGCAAGAAGGATATGTACGGAAAACAGAATAGCGACGAAGGAGGAAACATTGGACGCAGAGAAGACCATCTCACGACGCTCCCTGCTGGAAGGAGCGGGCACTTTAGGCACGATTGCGCTTGCTTTGGGCGCGCCGAGCATCTCCAGTTTCACCACAGCCTTTGCCGATGAGGTCGCCACCACCCCATCGCAGGCCTTAGACGACCGACAGGTCGTATTCACCTTCAAATCCGAGCTTTGCACCAGTTGCGGCGCGTGCGTGGATGCCTGTCGCAAGTACAACAACACACCAGCAGAGATGCCCGCACGCCGCAAACTGTATGCCTACACGCTTGAAAACGGTCAAGAGCTTCCCATCACGACCTCATGTATGCACTGTAAAAACCCCTCGTGTGTGGCGGTATGTCCCGCGAAGGCCATAGAGAAGCGCTCGGATGGTATCGTGGCCTTGCACACCGAGCGCTGCATAGGCTGCAAGTACTGCTACAGCGCCTGCCCCTTCGGGGTGCCCCACTATACCGACGAGGCCATGGACAAGTGCGACTTCTGCCTGGGAAACGGCGTAGAGCCGGGGACCCGTCCGCGCTGTGCTACCTCCTGCCCCACCGGGGCTTTGGATGCCGGACGCCTACGCGATGTCATGGCCCGCATAGAGGGCTCTGAGGGCTATGTACGCCTCTCCGCTTCAACCGACCCGTCACTTTATCTGGCCTAGGGAGGTATCCATATGTTGGAAGTGCAGACAGCCTGGGGATGGCAACCTGCCCTCTACCTGTTTTTAGGAGGTTTGGGAGCGGGGGCATTCATAGCCGCAGCCGTCCTGTTTTTTGCACCTGTCAAGACGCGCACCATCAAAGGCAAAGAGAAGGTATTATGCGCAAGTACCTGGGTGGCAACCGTATGCCTTGTTGTCGGCCTGCTTCTGCTTTTAAGTGAGCTTACCCAGCCTTTGCGCGCACTCATGCTGTGGCAATCCTTCAGCAACCTTGAGTCATGGATGGCACTCGGTGCCTGGATAATACTTATCGCCCTTGTTCTTTTCGGTATCACTGCTGTGTGCTTAAGTACGACTTTCATCCCCGCGCTCAAGAAGATAAACGTATCCGGCGGTGTTTACACGTTCCTGTTTTGCGCAGGCTCGCTCGCCGGTCTTTGTCTTGCCATCTATACCGGTGTACTCCTGATGGCGGCAGAGGGCATACCGTTTTGGGACAGTTGGCTTTTGCCCTGTCTGTTCACCGTCTCAGCACTCGGTACCGGTATGGCCGCACTAGAGATAATCACGGCTTTTGTCGGGCGCAAGGATACGGCATCTGAGGAGAAGGGCTTTACCCTTCTCAAAAGAGCCGTACCTGTCTTACTCGTGATAGAAGCCATCGTCCTGTTTGCCTATGTACTCACAATGGCAGGCGCAGGCGCTGACGACACGACAGCTGAAGCCGCCTCCCAATCCGCCGCGCTGCTTGTGAGCGGCGAGCTTGCCATCATCTTCTGGGGTTTGGTCGTTGCCTGCGCACTCATCATCCCACTGGTGGCCGCTATAGCCAAGGTCCTCATAAAGGGCAAGGCATCGGGGAGTTTTGCCATCATCGGCGCTTTGTTCGCCCTTGTCGGGGGATGCGCGCTGCGTTTCACGATACTGCTCGCGGGTATACACGCCGACCCGGTCTTTGACGCGCTGTCAAAGCTCGTCTCTTAAGGAAAGGAGAAAACCCATGACCAGGAGACTTTCACGTCGGGGCTTCCTCGCGGGAGCGGGTATCGTGGGCCTCGGCGTCGCAGGGGCAACCGTCGGGCGCGTCGGCATAGCCGAAGCGGTTGAGGTAGCGCCGACTGCGCTGCCGGCTGTCCAGCCCGCCGCCGCGGTGATGGTGGTCGAGGACGCATCCGCCTCCACACCAGCCTCACCATCCACGGACAGCACCATCGGTGCCCATGACACCACCTACGGCGCCATACTCAATCCGCAGGAGGACTTCTCCGCAGCGACCACCGACTACTCCGCGCTTTTCTCGCCTCTGCAGATAGCCCACATCACCCTGAAGAACCGCATGATGAAAAGCTGCGCAGGTTCCGAGATGCAGAAGTCACCAGACTGGCCCTCGGACACCAACCTGGCCTATTACGAGGCGTTCTGTAAGGGCGGTATCGGCATGATCTGCTATGAGCCGTCCTCCATCATCCCCGGCAGCGGCATTCCCACGGTCGCAGACGTCGCCTCGGGCGCTGTTGGTGGCGAGGCAGAAGCGCCGCCCGCTGACGCAAGTGGGGCACCAGAGGTTACCGCCACGCCCGGCGGCTTGGAGGCAGGCGTGATACCATTAGGAGCACAGATGGATTTGAGCACCGACGCGGGCATCCCCGGCCACAAGGTCATCGCGGATGCGATGCACGCGCTCGATACACCGATAATTGCTCAAATGCTGGACATGTTTATGGCCACGGGTGGCGGATCATCGCTGGTGCAAGCATCCAAACTCGAAAACGCCATGAACACCCCCCCCCCTCATGCAGACCACCGAGGCAGTACACATGCAGCAGCAAGCCTTTATTGATGCCGCCGTGCGCTACTGGGAGGCAGGTTTTGACGGCGTGGAGATCAACGCCTCCTGCAACCATTACTTCTCAACCTTCCTCTCGCGTTTCGCCAACAACGAGCGCACCGACCAGTATAGTGGAGCAAGCATAGAGAATCGCTGCCGCATCATCACCGAGATCATCGAGGGCATCCGCGCACAGGTAGGGCAAGATTTCATCATTCAAGTCCTGTACAGCGGTGTGGAAGGGCGCATTGACGAGTTGGGCAGGGACGAGTTGTGTACCACTGTGGAGGAAGCCTGCGAGATGGCCAGGCTGTTCGAGAGGGCAGGGGCCAGTTGCCTGCACATCCGTTCCCAGCTCTATGGCCACCACAGCGCCGGCTTCATGCCCGACATCCTGCATTATTGTGAGCACGGAGACACCGGCTATGCCTCGGTCATCGACTATAGGAAGCATTTTGGTGGTGCCCTGCTCGGTCAGTACGAAGGTTTTGCCGCCCTGCTGGACATGGCCGCGCGCATCAAGTCCAGCGTTGACATCCCTGTGGGCATCGTGGGCGCTGTCGACCCACGCGCGACGCCAGACCTGATCGACAGCGCCATCAGGGACGGCAAAATCGACTACATCCTCATGACCCGCGCGCTGATGGCCGACATGGCCTTACCCAACAAACTCAAGGAGGGCAGGCGTGATGAGATCGCTCCTTGTGTGCGCTGTATGACCTGTTTCGTGGCGCCTTTCGGCATCGGCCAGCCGATGTATTGCCGCGTCAATCCGGCTTTGACCAACGCCTTCGACGTGGATATGCCCGAGGGCTATGACCCGCTGCCGGCTGCCGGCCACCTGAGCGTCATGGTCGTCGGCGCAGGGCCGGCCGGTATGGAAGCCGCACGCATCGCGGCCCAGCGCGGTTATAAGGTGACGCTGTATGAGAAACGTGAGGACGTGGCCGGACTCATGAACCTCGCCATGAGCGTGAAGGGCCCGCACGAGCGCATCATCGACCACAAGGACTATCTCAAGCGCCAGCTCGAAGTGCAGGGCGTGACACTCGTCAAGAACAAGGAAGTGGACCTTGCCTTCATCCAGGAGGAGGCTCCCGATGTCGTCGTTATCGCTGTCGGCGGGCTTTGCGATACGCTGCCCTTCTCCGCCTCGGGCACGGTCATCTCCATCGAGGATTTTTACAAGGGTACTGTCTCGATTGACGAGGTTCCGCAAAACATTGTCATCTACGGCGCTCAGTTGCTTGCGGCCGACCTCGCGGAGCATTTCTTGAAGATAGGCAGGAAGGTGACGATACTGAACCCCGGCCCTGAAGACGAGGTGCTTCAGGATGCCCCCGTCTGGCCTAAGATGATGGGCAGAGAGTGGCTGCATACCAAGGGGGCGAGGATATACAACAACGTCGTGGTGCAAAGCGCCGAAAACGGCATGGTGACCTTTGATACCGAGTACGGTACCACGGAGACGCTTCCCTTCGATGCCCTCATCAACGGGATGTCTCTGCAACCCAATCGCGAACTGTACGATGCCATCAGGGAAATGACCATCACAAAGACGGTCAACGACACCGAGACCTCCTACACGCCGGAAGCCTATGCGGTAGGCGACTGCCACAGCCCAAGCAACATCGCACACGCCACCCAGCGCGCCAATGTCGCGGCACGCCAGATAGGTAGCGGCTCCGCCGAAGCCGACGAGCCTTTGGGAGAGAACCAGTACCGCGGCACGGCCGTGGGCTTCGGCGACCTCAGCGTGACCATCACCGTGGAGAGTGGCTCCATCACCGCAGCCAAGGTCAACACATCGCAGGAGACCGTGGGCTACGCGCGTCATCTCGGTGAGCAATTCGCCCCACAGATAGTCGCGAAGGGTGACATCGACGCCGTATCTGGCGCGACCGTTACCTGTGATGCTGTGCAGGATGCTCTTGCCCAGGCCAAAAGCCAGGCAGGACTGTGAGGAAACGCTGTGCTTGCCGTGTTTTTAGAGAAGCACAATGCAATAAGGAGTACGGAGTATTGTGAGTGGCAACATGAAAGGAGGTCAGATATATGGGAAAACCCATATTGCGGGGCGATCTGTACTACGCCGACTTAAACCCCGTCGTCGGCAGCGAGCAGGGCGGTGTTCGCCCTGTCCGTATCCTATCAAACGACATCGGCAACAGGCATGGCCCCACCGTCATCGTCGCGGCAGCAGTCAAGTGGGATGGGCGACAAGTTCGACATCCCCCCGCAAAAACAGGCGTGCCAGGAGTTCGTTGCCACACGGCAGGACTGGGAGCCTTACCACGAGCTGTCCGAATTCGGCGTCTCTACACCCACGCCATTGCGCAGAACGGCCGCACCGCAGCTGATACAATAGGAGAAGCGGTATTTGGGAATCTTCCAAATAGCAATAAGGTGATAGAGGAGTCTTAATGGCAAAAGATAACAGTATTGTCATATTTCAAGATAAAGGAAAAAGTGTCAGTGTCATCATTGA
>JAIRXA010000037.1 GCA_031268525.1 Coriobacteriales bacterium
TCAACCCGCAGATCGGGGTTGTACTCATACGGCCCCTGTGCTCTGCCGTCAATGTAACCCGCGTCCTCAAAGGCGGCGAACAACTGCTGATCGGCGGCACGGGGAACAACGGTGTTGCCTCGTGCGTCCTTTTCCAGCATCGCCGAGGGGATGAACATCATCTTCTGTCCGAGGTACAGATCACGGTTGAGGTTGTCCACGGCCATGTCGCACATCTCCACGGCCCCGAGCGCCTGATCAAACACACTCACGCCAAAGGGGTGATACTCCAGATGGCAGTTGTCTATGCCCGGTCGGATCAGGGCAAAGGTCGGCGTTGTCTGCCGCGTGTCAAAACGCTCCACGAAGTTATCGAACACGACACGCTTTCCCGCGTCGTTAAAGTGCGCGGTGCATATCTCATAGGAGCCGTCAGGGGTCAGTCGATGCACAACGAGTTGGTTGTAGCGCTTGCCAGCGATGAGCACCTTTGAGGTAAACAGACACTCGGTGCACCTCTCGCCTGTATAGGCAAGCGGGATGATCTGGCGCGCGTCATAGCGCTCGGGGATGATCTCTGCGCCATCTGAGCGCGTGCCGTCGACATTGAGGCCATCGACTGAAAGCGCCCATCCCGCCGTACCGAGTGCGAATGCGCGTTCGGTGGTGCGGCTTGCCACGCGCATGAAGTCATGATCTGCAAGCCAGCCTTC
The DNA here is from genome assembly GCA_031268525.1 of Coriobacteriales bacterium. Lineage (GTDB taxonomy): Bacteria > Actinomycetota > Coriobacteriia > Coriobacteriales > UBA8131 > JAIRXA01. The sequence goes on from JAIRXA010000037.1 coordinate 693, forward strand.
AAGCCAGTCGTTTGCTGCCTGAAGGCTTGCGCCCTCCTGCTCGCTGCTGCCTTCAAGCCCGATCTCGGTTCGCTCGTTGAACAGAAGGCTTGCCCAGTCCTCGCACACCATCTTGGCCGGACGTATCGAGATACGCTTGACCTTGAAGTGTCGTCCGTTGATCGTGGTGTCTGACCCGTAGAAGGGCGCCGTGGCTGTATACCATGCCCACCACTGCTCGATCTTTTCTCCCATCGGGTTTTCCTCGATGTTGGGATAGCCCAGCTCTGCAAGCCATGCCCTGCCGTTGAAGCGCTCCATCCTCATACCTCTTTCCTGTTGGCTATGAACTGTGCCAGCGCATAGCGTGCCTTGTCGATCGTGTGGTTGTCCCTGTCCGGATAGGTCTTGATCGCCCCGTCTTTTGCCTGCTCATATTCGTAGGCCGCAAACTCCGCAGCCGACAGCGGGGCGCGTCTGTGGTCGATGACGATGGCGGCTCGCGTCTGAAGCCACTTGATGCCCGCGTCAATCGAGCCCCTGAACTTCTTGACGGGCACGGCGTTGATGCCCATCTCGCGAAAGCTAGCGATGCTCTTGGGCTCTGCGCTGTCGCAGAGAACCTCGTTATAGGGTGCGCGGGCGTTGAAGTCGCAGATGGGCTTCCCGCCTTCGTCAGGCAGCGGATTGCCGTCTTTATCGCATCTGGGCTCACTCATGATCTCGATGGCCCTTGTCGCTGCCTCCACGTCAGACAGGCGGGTGCCAAAACATTCATCGAGGATGTAGACGGTCTTGGTCTTGGGGTCATAGCCCACCTGTCCAAACACGAAGGGATCAGGGTAAAAGCCCCAGTCAAGGCCGCATCTGATGTGGGGGATGGCGGCAATCTCCTCATCGGCGATCTCGCGCAACATGATGTTTTGGAACACCTCGCCGTCGGTGCCCACGCTCTCGCCCAGATACTCATGGCGATAGGCCAGCTCGTTGATCTCTCTGAGCTCCAGCGCGTCGGCGATGAACTGCTCACCGATCCAGTCAACGGGAACCATCGTATAGTCGGAGTGATGGGCAACGGAGCCCTCGGCGGTGCTCCTGCCATCGATCCATGCGTTCACCCAGCTTGATTTTGAGCGTGGTGGGTTCCACGAGTAGAAGCGCCAGAATATCGAGCCGCCACGGGAAAGCGACTGGGAGACGGAGCGTACGTCGTCGGGCGTGAACTGGGTGAACTCCTCAAACCACACGATGGCCGAATATCCCTGTTCTGTGGAAAACGACTTGACCTTCTCTGCGTCATCGAGACCGAGGAAGTAGATCCGTTGTCCTGTCGGGCGATAGGTAAAGCCCAGAGGCGACAGGGAGGCGCGAAAATCCTCGGCAAGACCAAGGGTGGTTATGGCCCATTTGATCTTTGCGTAGACCGAGGTCCTGAGTGTGTTGGCAACCTTGCGCAACACCACGGCGTTATGCTGTCTGTCGCGCAGAAGCAGTTTGATGACTTCCAGCGCGATTGCCGAGGACTTGCCCGAGCCCCGTCCACCCGAGAAGGCGTAGTCTGTCGCGGCGTGATCGTCGATGGCGCGATGAACGTCGATGTAGGCGGCGGGAAGTAGCAGCCCGAAGTCAGCCGTGAAGCCTGCTGCCTGCGTCTCGTCGGGCAACAGTCCGAATTCAAGAAGCTGGCGTGCCGTTGCGGTAAAGAGGCTGCCAGCTCCACGGTCTATGTGCTTTGTGGCATTGAGGGCTGTAAGCGACCTGTCGTTGACCTTTGCGATACGGTCTATCAGGTCGGTACGCGTCAGCTTTGAGGCGCGGGCGGCCTCGTCTTTGAGTTCGGCCAACCTTTGGGAAACCTTACTATTGGCCTCTAGAATTGCAGCCTGACTATCGACCGCGGCTTCCTTCCACTTCACCGAGCGCGGGTAGGCCACTCGATAGGCGACCCGCTGGGTCTTGCCCTCCAAGCGCGCCTGACAGTACAGCTCCTGATTGATGGTCAGTCCGTCCATACTGCGCAATTATGCGCGGTGCGTTACTTTTACCTCCATGAGCTACTGCCTGCTGGGCTGCAAACAGGGGCAGTGCTCTCATGGCCGCCTGATGGTCGCCCTCACTCGCTGTCAGGGTATTCTTGCGGGTCATCTTCCACCTTCTGTTGCTTCTTCTTGACGATGCGAATCGAGGGGGCATAGCCAGCATAATCACTAAGGCCTATGCTCAGATCAAACTCCGACAACTCCACGCGTCCGTAGGAGCATTTATCTGCCGGGATAAGCTCACTGAGCATCTGTCTGATCTTGCTCTTTTCTCTATTCCAGGCCTCAATCTGCCTCTTTGCTTTTTCGAAGTCATCTATGACCGACATAACGGTCTTCTCTTCCTCGGCTGATAATGTGAC
>JAIRXA010000058.1 GCA_031268525.1 Coriobacteriales bacterium
AGAGGGCGAGTACAGGGGCCAATCATGAGAAGCGGGGAGACGTTTCTCTCTGCCTCACTCTCTGTCTCACCTACGGAAGGCACTGACTGCCCTGAGTACGAATACCTACCAGTTCTGGCAATAGAGGGGATGTATGACGATGAAGATCAGACCCGGGACAATCGTGATGGCCTGCGTGGTGGTGGCACTCCTTGCAACGGGCGTTGCCTTCGGCTTCTACCTCAGACAGGAAAAGATAGATCGTGCCCCTGAGGAATGGACCATGTTCGTAAGTGTCCAATGACAGGCATATCGCAGATGACCCGATAACCATCTATCTCGGCTGGAAGGTAATTGAGCGGGGTGCCCGGGCTTTTGCGTAGGTATGAGTGGAGGTATCATGTCAAGGGTCTTTAAGGTGTATCAGTTCAGGATCCCCAATAAGAGGGATTATCGCTCGTTACTCAGGGAGTTGGAGCAGGCCTATACCTACGACAGGCTCATCTTCGAGGTCGAAGGCATTGACCAGATGTGAGCATGTAGGGAAACTGGAGGGGATCATCGGGCGCTCTGTAGAGGTGCTTACCTACCATGCACCGGACAGTGAGGAAGACAGGTACAGGTGGGATGCCGTTCGCGACAGGTTTGCCGATGTACATAAAGAGCTCATCAAAAACAACGGCATCTGGCTTGATGAGCTGCCCCATCATATCGAAGACTACATTCTTTCCTTTCATGACCGGCTCAAGGAAAACAATATCGGTGCCTCGGAAAAAGAGGAGTTCGTTCGTGCCCTTGACGAAAAGAGAGAGCAACTGCCGAAGGTAAGCTCAGAGACGAAAAAGACATTGGTCAAGACCATGAAAGGCAGTAGATGGACGAAAGCAACGGTCTACAGTCGGTTTCCCATGACTCATTATCAGCGCTTCGATCACTTCGGCAATGCCTATACCGTATGGGTTGTTATCGGAGATCGGGGTTATCAGGTGCAGGCCGGTATCGACGTCCGAGGAAAGACACCGATCATGCACTTCGGGCTCGACAGCAAGAATGTGACAAGTGCCGATGACATTCCGAGGTTTTTCGAGAATATTCTGGTATTGGCTGATCGCTATGTGGATGTGTTGACTGAGGCCTATGAGCGCATACTCACCGAAACCGGCACGCTTGAATACTTCCACCCCGGCCTCGCACAGGGATAGAGAACATGTGAGAACACTGTAATCATGTACCCGGAAGACCGTCCTCGAATCTACTCAGTCCCGTGTCTACTGTATACGCAAAAGTCAACCGAATTGGTATCAGATTGCCCTCAACCGGTTGACTTTCGCGTCTCGCTCTTCGCATCACACGTCTCGCGTCTCGCATCACACGCCTTGCATCACACGCCTTGTGTCCTTATACCGCACGACCTGCGTCGTTGCCAGCACGGATCGCCAGTGCGATGTTGTAGGGCTCGTTGCAGTCGCCAATGGCATAGGACTCGCCCGCAAAACCATCAAGCAGGGACTTGTTGGGCAGCAGGTCGGCGGCGTTGACGATGGAATTCGCCGGCAGCACAACCTCGGTGCCATAATCCGTCGCGATGGTGACGGTACCCTCGCCCGTGCTCTTGATGGTCGATCCCGGCCAAGCCTTCGTACCGATAGAGTACAGCGCCGTGGTGATGCAGCGCTGGGCATGTTGGGACTGCTGCTTATCGAGATCGATATTCGGGTTTGGCGTAACGATGTTGACGTTCTTCTTGTGTACCGTCAGCCACAACGCGCAGTCAAAAGCCTGAGCGTCGGAGCCGTAGACGATGACGTTGTCGCCCAGATCGGCGGTCTCAAAGGAGTTGAAGTCGACGATCGGCACGCTGCCGCCGTCAACGCCCACTTCGCCATCCAGACCACCGACGGCCAAAATCACGGCATCGGGGGCTTCGGAGCCGATGAGCGCGGCATCAACCTCGGTGTTCAGCGTAACCGTAACACCGTTGATCTCCTGCTGTTTGCTCAGATAGGCCTTGAGATCATCGAGGTTTTCGTGCGGGCCCTTGATACGGCTCGCGAAGTCCAGCTTGCCGCCGAGAGCGCCGCTCTTTTCGTACAGGGTAACGTTGTGGCCACGGGCCGCAGCAATGCGAGCGGCTTCCATACCAGCGGGGCCGCCACCAATAACCATAACCTTCTTGGGCGTGGTCGCGGGCGTCAGTTCATAGCTGTCGGGCGTGCCGGGCTTGCCGCTCATCACGCGCTGAGTCAGAGCGTTCACGCGGCAGTAGCCCATCTCGCGATTCATCTCATTGCTGCCGATGTGACAATGCAGGCAGCGCGTGCAGGGAGCGATCTCGTCGATGCGGCCCTCGCGCAGCTTGTTCACATACTCAAGATCGACAGTCAGCGGACGGTTCATGATGTAGAAGTCGACCTTACCGTCAGCCAGCGCCTGCTCAAAGAAGTCGGGGGCGTGGGCTGGATCCATGTAGGTAACCGTACCGCAGGGGATGCTCACGGCTTCCTTATAGCGAGCGATGGCGTCAACAAGCATACCAGCGCCACTATGGTTGCCGATCAGCTGACCCTGCCAATGCTTGTTGAAGTCCCACTGGGTGCCGTAGCCGCTTGCGCCCTCAATGCCGTTGAGGATGAAGTACAGGTCGCTGCCAAACTGGCAGGGGTGGTTGCCCAACGGGCCGAGGCGCAGGTGCAGAGAGTCGGCGCCGGCAGCCTCAAACAGCTTGGCGAAGCCAATGCCCTCCTCGATGGTGGTCACGCGGTTGTGCGGCTCGGTAACCATGTTGTCCAGTGTCGCCAGCGTGGCGTCGTTGGTGAGGTTGTCGTTCTCCTCAATGCAGTCGATCAGCATCTGCAC
>JAIRXA010000050.1 GCA_031268525.1 Coriobacteriales bacterium
ATTGACCCCGACGAGACTCCTGTCTCATTTCCCTTCATCGAGACCCTCACCAGAAATAATCTCGATGAGATCAGCTATCGTATCCAGGTCAAGTTCCAGGTAGCCCCTGGTGGCTTTTAGGGCGCCACGGTAGAAACGGGTCTTCAAGATCTTCTCGGCGCGTTTGGCAAACAGGTCAAACCACGAGAAAATATGTTGATCGATGAATTCACGAGATAATTCCAGATTGCGGATGGCTTCAGAAGGGTTATCGTCCTTCAGTGCCAGACCGGCACGGTCAGCCAGAAGGGCGATGAATTCCAGCTCAAAACTCAGATGGTCTTCGGGGAGTCTGATCTTGCTGTCCAGCTTGATTCCCTCGTCTCGGTAGACGCGGTAGACCTGGTGGCGCGGTTCCTGATTGAGCAAGGCCTTTTCGCTGATAAATACACTTGCATAGGGCACGGCGACCTCGCCCTCAAGCGATTCGACGCCATCAAAACACATGGTGTAATCGGTGGCGAGCTGTTGCCGGGTGCCGGTATGGTGTCGTTTCAGCGCGCGTCCCATATCATTGAAGCCTTCGGCTAAAAGACCGGTACCCTCGAGCTGTTGAGCCAGGGCGATGTAATCCATTGCAGCAAATCGATGGATCTCAGCTTCGTCTAAGGGCTTGAAGAATATGCGTGAAAACATCCGATAACTGGCGGCACGATCAGCTGAAACCTCAACAGGAGATATCATACCTATCCCTTCAAAAGACGTGTGAGCCTGTGATGGCGGAGCGCTTGTTCCGCCATCACATCCTAAAGCTCATAGTGCTTCGAGGATAACAGACTTACAGGAATCTGGTGGGAGCTTCCTCTGCCCCCAGGCCCCTCCAGGTCGCAATCTCTTCGGAGAGGATGTACTTGACTGCCGGTGAGGCGCCTTCGGCTTCGATTGAATGGATTCCACGTCCATCGGCTTCAGCCTGAGCGAGAACCTTACTGGCATCGGAGTTGGGATCTTCCAGATCGCCATAATGGCGAGCTCCGCACGAGCAGTTATGCACGCAAGGTGGTACCGCATGAGCCGGATCGGTAGTGTCTTCCCTGTTCTCGACACCATCGCTGGTAGCGGTCAGGTGGTTGCAGAGAGTGCATTTCTCCACGACATTCTCTGCCGCGTTGAACCAGCGGACGCTGGGTCGGATATTACCCTCGTCATTGCTGTAGGGGCAGGCGACCAGGCAGGCCTTATCGCCAATACACTTCTCCTTGTCGATCAGTACGACATTGTTATCCGGGTCACGGTATGAGGCACCGGTCGGGCAGGCAGCGACGCAGGGCGAATTGACACACTGCTGGCACTGGATAGGTACCCAGTACATATCGATGTCTGGATGTGTGCCAATCGGGATAACGGGCTTGACATGGTTCCAGTAATTGCCCAAAGCGACGTTATTCTCGAACTTGCAGGCTACCACGCAAGAATCGCAGCCAGAACAACGATCAAGATCGATAACCAAGACTCGCATAGGCATTATTGATCACCTCCAGCGGGAGCGGCGGCGGGAAAGACAACGGGCGGTGTAATCAGGTCTCTGTTGCCGATTGCCGCCCCAATGTCGTCGGGCAGATATTCGTTCTTTGTATCAGGCAGGAACGGCGCGAACTCTGTGGGCTCAAACCAGATATTCGCGGGCTTCTCCGACTTCTTGATATTGACGGCAAAACCGCGGTTGGTGTAGGAGCCAAAGACCTCGTTGAAATTCGGATCGACGGCATTGGTGATGACATTGATGTTGCATTCTGCCCAGCCGCCGGTCTTGGTGCTCTGTGTGGAGTCAAAGCATTCCGGATTCCAGAAACGCTCCAGCCACAACACGTTTGGCGCAACGACTTCTGCTACATAGGCGACGGTCCGAATTGGCTCGGCTGTCTTGGTGTTCTGTGCTTTGGTGCCAGAATAGGACAACTCGGTACCAACGGACCTGGTGTGATCATAGGTCTCACCCTGGGTGCGACGCGAGGAGATCTCCACCCAGTCGCCGTTTGCGATACCGTATTCTGCTGCCGTCTTGGGATTGATCCGAACGGGGGAGACGGGATACAGCTCACGGGCAAAGGCCGAATGACGCATCGTGCCGTGATGGAAGTAATAGACGCGACCAGAGGTGATTGCCAACGGGAACTCGGGGTCGTAGGGTGCGATGAAGTTTCCGGCATTGGCGACCTCGGGGGCCTCCTTTTGTTGCGGCACATTACAGATCGGCGAGTAGTCACCGCCAAAGGTGCCGACCCGTGGATCGATCGGTGCCTGTTCACGCGGATAGCAGTAGGGGAAGCCATTGCGCCCCATCTTGATGACGAGCGTGCAATAGACCTCACATTTACGCGACTCAGTACCAAAACCGACCGGCAGACCATCGTTTGCCGTAACCAGATGCTGCCCATAGGTCCAGTACTGATCGGGAGGTGTGACGTTGTAGACATCGGAGCGATTCTTGGCGGCCGCGAGGTAATCGTCTCGTGTCGCGCCTTCCTCCAGGCCTAAAACGGGACCAAAGTTGGCGATCTGCGCCGCCCACTCGGCATCCTCGGAGTCGGCTCCGCCCAAAACACCCAGCCCGAGGGGGAATTGCAGACCCATCTCGGTCATCGACTTGCCGGTCGCACCAAAGGTGATGCTGTCCAGCTTCTCGTTGAGTTTGGCAGCGGCGGCGTCGATAACGCGTTTTGGCGGCACGCTGTTTGGCACGGTCTCACCGAGGTGGATGATACCGGGGGAGGGGAAGGCATAATTGAGCTGGCCGAACGCAGAGGCGTTGGTTGCCTCAAGCCACTCCTCCAGCGGGAAGATCAGGTCGGCGACCTCGATCTGGAAGGAGGTGATCATGGGGTATTGGGCGATGATAAAGTCAACACCATCGTTCATGATGGCGTTATACCAGGCACCTGCAGAACCCAACACGGCGAACTTGTTGCCGGACATATCGAACCAGACACGCGGCTTGAAGGGCTCACCGGTTTCGATGGCTTCGCGGACCGTCGGAATGTGGCTGTGGCACCATTCGTACAGACCCTTATGGTTCTTCATGCCCAAACGATCGATCAACAGTTGGTTCATCGCATACAGGGTCTTCTGGGTCATGAACGGAGGCATTGGCCCTTCGGGATCCCAGTCTTCAGGAATGGCGGCGATCCGACCTTCGTTAGCCTCCCTGGTGGCGCCGACTTCGTAGCCGATACCGTACATCTGACCGAACATGCCACCAAAGCCGTTCCAGAAACGGGTTGGACGGGGAGCTTCGCCGTCGGGCGGCAGGGGACCGTTTTGTGTCAGGGTCGCACCAGGCTTGTTGACGTAGCCCATGATCATGTCCAGACCACACAGACCGATCGGTACCTGAGAGGCGGTTTCTTCCATGTCGGAGGCAACGCCGTTGGCGATACCGGCGACTTCGGCGCTCGTGTACAGATCGATAGCTGCGCGGATGCGATCCCTGGGAACCCAGCAGAATTCCTCGGCCTTCTCCAAGGTCCAGGGGTCAGCTTCATCGCGATAGACTTGAGCAGCACTTCTGGAGCTTTTGCCCAAAACATCGGCTCTTGCCAAAACCTGCGGATTGACAGTCTTGGAGACTTCGGCAGGATCACCAAAGGGCAGCGGTGCAATCTGGCCGGTATTCTCATCCACGCAGACGTAAACCGGAGTGTTATCCGGGGTGGTCTGGGCTTCTGCGCCAAAGACCTCGGTTGCCAACCAGGGCAGCTTGGTGTCCGGGTTGATCAGGAAGGGCATGTTGGTGTAGTACTTGGTGAATTCCTCATCGTAGAGCTTTTCGTCGAGGATAACGCGATACCAGGCCAGGATCAGGGCGTCGTCAGAACCAGGACGGACGGGCAGATGGATGGTCGCCTTAACGGCGTCCGGCGAGAAGTTCGGGTCAACGACGATGGTTTTGCAGCCGCGGGCACGCAGTTCGGCCATAGCGCGACCGGACTGTGCCGTCTGCGAAACGGATGGTTGAGCCGCCCAGAGTACCAGAACCTTGGTATTCTGCGTAACGCCTTTGGCCTCTTCGAGCGGAGCCAGGCCCTTGAAGGGTTCGAGGACGGCGCAATCGGCGATGGATTGGTCGGCACCGTTGTACATATAGCCTGCCACCGCGATACGTGGCAGGTAGCATTGTGCGCAACCTGGCTCAAAAACGGTTGGCGACCCGAGTGCCATCGGCGTGGTCATGGCCTGCATAAAGCTGTAGGCGCCACCACCACCGACTGAACAGAAGAAGGCGTAGGTGCCATACTTCTCAATCGCCTCTGCGATCTTTGAGGATGCGAGTTCAATGGCTTCGTCCCAGGAAACCCGCTCCCAGGCTGCCGTAGCGGCACCGCGAGCACCCGTGCGCTTGAGTGGATAGAGCACACGTCTCGGACTGTAGCATGTATGGATCTGATTGAGGGCTTTCATGCAGAGCGAACCCTGAGAAGTCGGGGCATCGGGATGTCCTTCGATCTTGACGACCACACCGTCTGAAACATACACCTTGCAGGGGCATGCCTGAATGCAGCCGTGACAGATCGAGACGTACATACTGATCTCGGATGCTCCACCCGTGCCTTCGTCGCCCGAATCGGATGGCGAAAAACAACCGGTAAGAGCTGATCCCGCAGCTAATGCGGCACCGGCGACTGTCGCGGATTGCACGAACGAGCGGCGTGTCATTGTAGCTTGATTCATATCTCACTCCTTTTCCTGCTACCTTGTCGAACTTCGTGGGACTCTCATCGGATTGGAACGTGTAATAGTGGAATGTGCGATTCTTCTGTCGAAAAGTTCCTCTGAGACCCACCTTTACCCTGATGCATTGGTAATCTTCTGGGCTTCATGGCCCGCCGCATCCTTTAAGGCCTCCTCTCTGATCCGAGGTGTTTTCAGGCGCTTCTGGCGCTCTTTAACAGGGAGAGACCCTCCGGAGTGACTACCCAGCCTTCGTCGAAGACAATGCCTCCCGCAGATGCCAATTTGTCGACGAATACACTCGGCTGCATATCGGAGTCGCCCACATTGCGGCCATCTCTCAAGACTGGTCGACCGCGCAGCAGTTGGTCGACTTCGTTATAGCTGTGTTTCTCAGTCAGGAATTCCAGCACTTCAAGGTAGGTATCGGTGCGTGTCGGGTTGCCTTCAAGCAGCGCTAGAAGCCGTTGTTGTGGACTAAAGACAGCCAGCACCTCTTTACCGACTTTGGTAATTTCGATGATGATGTCATCTATCAGGTCATCGATCTCATCTTCGGTCTTACCTTCGCGCTGTTCATCGGTGATCGGAGCGCCTGTGGTATCAATCTCGACGAATACCAGTGCACCGGCATCGACCAACCACTCAATCAGAAAGTAAGGTGGCTGGGTGGCGGATTTGAATTCTGGCAGAGACTGGATCAGGCTCTCTAGATCAAAAAGAGGCAGAGCCCCCGAAGCTGTGGCTCCGAGTATTCGCAGCAGTATCGGGCGATTGAGAGTATTGGAAAGCAGTAGTTGATTGGTGCGGGCAACCTTCTCTTCAAAAGCCAGCGCCTGCTCGTCGGCCTGCTCGTCGGCTCGCTCATCGGCCTGTCCGTCGGCCTGTCCGCTGGATACCGCACCATCAGCTTCAAGTTCCCGTGTTGTTCCCATATTCAGATTCCTCCTCGGTTCTCCGTGGCTGAAATGCTACTCAATCCCGCGAAAGTTCAATTACCTAAATGTTGATGAACTCTCCTTTGTGCATCATCAATTTTTAAGTAATTGAGTATTTGAGTTGCCTTTGGGAGGATCAATCCGGCACTTCAAGGCGGTACTTTCATTCCCGCTGAAATTGTGTCATGCTAAATATGTATTGCGCGGAGAACAGGGAGGGTCAGCAAAAATCCCACATTCAGGATGGGCTGGCAGTTCTATGGAGGTAAAAGTCGATAATCGCAAGAGGCAAACCCTGGCATCAAGTCTGGGCACCGTCTGTCCGTGGCTGCGTTATCTGGGGCTCGGCGTCTGGCTGGCCTGGTTGTTTTTGGCGTTTAACGGGACCGTCTGGCTCTCCGATGTCGAGATAGACGGCAGCAATCTCTCAACCATGTATCTGTTTTCAGAAGCCGCCTGCGCGGCTGTTTTGATCAGTGCGGCGCTGTTCAGGAAGGTTTTTGACATCCTGCTCAGAGCTCGTATCGGTGTGATGGCGGGTGCACTGGTCGCTTCACTGGGAGCGATTGCCGTCATTTTTGCGGGGCCCTACTACAGTGGCATACCCTTCTTTTTCTACGTTGGAAATATCCTGATGGGAATGGGGTCTGCTCTATTGGTCTTAAAATGTGGCCAGCTGTACGGTGATCTCCAGCCGCAGAAAGCTCTGCTCTACGCTCTGCTCTCGCAACTTGTTTTGGTCCTTATCTTTTATTTCGTTGTCGGCAACAACCTCCTATACCAGCCGATCTCTGGCGGTCCTTCTCTGATGGGAATCATTGCGCTGGTTTTGCTGCCTCTGCTTGCAGCCTATCTGATCACGATTGTGCCGACATCGACTCAACCGACGATAGGTGAAGTTGATGAACCTGGAGAAACCGCCGCGCAATCAAACTCCATCCGTACACTGCCACCCGCTTTTTGGAAGTTCGTCTTTGCCATCTTGGTGTTCACTTTTGCTGCATCGGTTGCCCAGGGCTACTACACGACTTTTCAGCCGCCTGCCTCCACGCTCATCGACTCGACCTACGTCATGATCTTCCTGGCGGGTTTTGCCTCCGGATTCATACTGCTGGTCATCCGGTACCTCAAAAAAATCGCCTTGAACAAGCTCTATCTTCTCTGTATGGTAATCATCGCCGTGGTCTTTGCCGTAGCTCCTCTCTTCAATATCGAGGGCGTGATATTTTCCCGGTCGATCGGGTTTCTCTACAGCGTCTTTGATTTTCTGGTGTGGTGTCTGCTGGCTTTTATCGCTTTTGACAAGCATATTTCATCGACCATCGTCTTCGGTCTGGGCCGCGGAGTCTTTATCGTTGGGAGTTGTTTTGGCTGGTTTTTGGGAATACAGGTGTTGCATTCTCTGGTGGGAACAGGCAAGGAGACCGTATTTTATATTGTCATGGCTTTTTTGATTCTGCTCTCGACAACACTGGTATTTACAGAAAAGGACTTTGACCTGCTCTTTAAACCGCAAAAGAAGCAGGAACTGGATCTTGAGGACCTGTTTCCTGTTCGTGGTGCCGAGATTACGAAGAGGGAACCGGAGCAGAAACACGAACGCCCCTGGCTTTTGGCCTGCCGGAGCCTGGCGAAAAAATCACACCTGTCATCTCGTGAGCGCGAAGTGCTGGAGCTGCTGGCAACCGGCTATGGCAGTGAGGACATCGCCGAGAATTTAAGTATCTCGATCACTACCGTTCGTACGCACACTCAAAATGTCTACAACAAGCTCGATATTCACTCACGTCAGGAACTGACCGCGCGCGTTAAGCAAGAACGTGCTGCCATCGAAAAATCGACAGGAAAAGGGGAGTGAACGGGCGGTACAGGGAGGGGGGCATAGCCCAAGGCCCTTCCTGTGGCGGCAATACCGAGTGAGCCGTCCTCTTGTCACCCCTGCTCCTCCTGGCGCACTCATCAGGGGGGACGTCGTCCCCTGCCCCCTGCCCCTATCTCTACGCTTCTTCGGCGGCCATGCGCCCAGCAAGACGCCCGAAAGCCAGAGCCATCGAATGGCTTGCACCCGCCACGGTGACGGGGTAGTCCACGAGGAAGCGTCCGCCCTGAGTGTTGCCCGCGATGTAGAGGCCGGGGATAAGCGTTTTCTCGGGATCGAGCGCACGAAGTTTCTCGTCCACATCGATGCCGCCAATAACCACAAGCATCCCGGAATCGCCAAAGTTCGCAGCATAGAAGGGCGCGGTGTCCACGGCGAACAGGCGCGAGGAGACCTTGCAGAAATCCTCGTCTACGCCTTTGGCCGCCAGTTCGTTGTAACGCGTGATCGTGGCCTTGAGGGCGTCAGCAGGCATCCCGGTCTTCTCAGCAAGCTCGTCGATACTTGCCGCCTCGATAATGGAGCCGCGCTCGATCTCACTCTGAAAGTAGGTTTTTGAGGCATACCCACCGGCGAAGTGATTGATGATGTGCTCGTATTCGGCCTCCTGTTCGGCAGGAACGAAGTGCGTCACACCACCGAAGCACTGGGGCATATACTGGAGCTCTTCGGGCCACCTGGAGTCAAAGATCTGCCAGGTGTTGCCTCCGGGCTGCCGCTTGATCTGGTTTTGCAGCTCCTGGGCGCCCGCATCCTCGTTGGCAAAGCGCACGCCCTTGATATTGACCATGAGGAAGGGATCGATACCGATGGAGTTCGTGCCGAGACTGTGCGTCATGGGAGCGTAGGGGCCGACCTCCATGGCCGCACCCGCCCACATCGCCATCTTGTGGCCGTCGCCGGTGTTCACCGGCTTACCGTTTGCATCCATGGTGGAAAAGTATGAGCCGTAGGCCATCGCCTGCGGGCAGTAATACGCCAGCATCTCACGGTCACTCGACATATCGCCGCAGGTCAGCACCACACCCTTGCTGGCATTGATGCGGATAAGCCCGCCATTCTCATCGGTCGCATACACGCCGACTACGCGGTCGCCATCCTTGATGAGCTGCTCGCCCCTTGTGTTGAAGTAGGCCTCCGCACCGGCTGCCTGCGCTATCGCGAAGGACGCGCGCAGTGCAGGGCTGTGATCAGGCAAGAGGTGCACCATGCCCGGGAAGCAGGGATAATTCTCCGTACGCCAGTCATAGTTTTCATTGATGGGGAAGCGCTCCGGCAGTACGATCATCTCCTTGTCGCCCACGGGAGCCGTGTGGTCATTGGGGAGCAGTTCGTAATCCACCGGGCTGATGTACCAGTCGAGGTCCCCGCCGGAGCTGGCAATCCAGTAGTTGAGGAGCTGTGCGTTGGGGCGGTTGCCCATAACCTTCATGAGCTCGTTGACTGCCTCCTGGGTCGCAGGTTGCGGGATTCCCAACTGCCTGTGAATAAGCTCTGAGCCAAAGGTTCCAAATTCACCAGAGCGAAATCCCAGATCAAAGCCCTTGTCGATACCGATGACCTTCGCGCCCTTCTCACTTGCTTCGCGGCATGCGCTGACACCGGATAGCCCGAGGCCGACGACGCAGACATCGCACTCCAGAGTCTTCATGTCGGCTGTCTCCGTGATAGGGGCGGGGGGATTGAGGAAAGAAGGAGAGGACGCGCCTTGTGTGCCCTGCCCGCCCTGCGTTTCGCCGCCGCTCCCATTTGCGTTCGCACCACCTCCCGCCTTTGGCGCGCAGGCTGCGAGACTCGTCGCTCCGACGACCGTCGCCGCACCGAAAAGCGCCGAACCTGTGAGGAACGAACGCCTTGAGAGGCCGCTCGTATCCCTGTTCGTATCCCTGTGTGTATCCCTGTCTGCGTGGTCCTTCATTTCCTTCTCCTTCCGGTTATGGGAGTATCAACCTCTTTCAGTCTGTACGATTTTGCCCGATTTTCCGACACAGCGCGCCACCCACAACGGACAGTCCTGAAAAATCACCCCCTCCTGCTTGGGTGTTTGTCGGTTATACTCGATTACCAGAGAACATCATCACGATTCCCGGAGTAGGGTGACGACAATGGGCAGGAACACATCCATCTTCGTGGGTTTTGCCCTCTTCGTTTTAACTTTGGTACTCGGTTATTATTCAAGTGCCGGTCTTGTTGCCCTGACGCCGATTACGCAATCTGAGCGGGTCAGCTTTCACCTGCTGGTCTCCGGTGCCGAGGTCGTGGCACTTCTCGTTCTCGCTTTGGCCTTTCGTCATTCCGATCGACGATTCTTCGGGCATCCTGTTCGTGTCGCCCTGATCTCCGCGGCACTGGGCATACTCTCCTTTGCGCTACTCATGGTGCCACGCTCCGTCAGCAATGCTGCGCCAAGCCTGATTGGAGCAGCTTTCGCTTTCGGATGTGCTCTGGCGCTGCTGCTCGTGTTTTGGTACTCACAATTGGCCTGCTTCTCCTACAGGGGCAGCTACCTACTCATCATTGCTGCTCATGGTATGGCGACCCTTGTAGATGCCGGACTTGTCGTCATGCCCTTTGATCCCACCGGCATCACCTCTCTGGTTGCTTTGCTTCTCTCGTGTCTCTGTGTGGCCCTCCAGCGGTCGGGGCAGCAGACGCCTCCCTCGGATGGGCAGCAGACGCCTCCCTCGGATGGGCGGCAGGCGCCTCCCTCGGATGGTTCGAGCCGACCTACGCCCGTTCGTGAGGCTTTGCCCCTCGTGCGTACCGGCGTGATCGCCGTCTGCGTGTTTGCCTTCGTAAGTGGTTTGATCCAGCGCAGTTCAGGCGGCGCGGTCTCCAATCCATCCGAATTACAGGGCTTTATGTTGAGCGCAAGCGCCATTGTGCTGGTAGTCATGCTCATTCCCGTACTGGTCACCCGTAAACCCCTCAAACTGGAAAACAGCTATCGGATCGCCCTCCCGCTCTCAACTCTTGGTTTCATCGTCGTTCCCTTTCTGGTGAGCGACCTGTCTATGGGAGTGTCCGGGATACTGGTTACGACGGGCTATATGCTTACGGGCATCGTCTTGTATTGCACGATTGCAGAGGCTGCCCGTGTGACGGGTGCGCCAATTCTCCCCTTACTTGCTGGTTGCGAAGTCCTTTCGCTTGGCTGTTACCTTGCTGGAGCGCTTGCGAGCTATCCTCTGTCCGAGTTCGTCTCGGGCACCTGGGGTGGCATGGCGATCATCGGATTGGCTCTGCTCTCTCTGACTCTGTTTCTTCTCATGTCTTTCTCGCAGAAGGGGCGAAAACCAGAATTTTCTACGGGATTTCCTGTGGCTGCTGGTGAAGCTATCAGCTTAGGCTCTCTGGAGGAGAGCGGCGGATTCAATGAGCGCGAGCTGGACATAGTGACCCTGTTGTTGCAGGGACGCACACTTTCACGTATTGGTGAGGAACTGGGGCTGTCCACCTCCGGCATCAAATATCATGCACACAGTCTTTATCGCAAACTTGGCGTAAGGTCCCGTGATGAACTGCTCTCCCTGTTCAAAGACAGTGGTGTCGTCCCCGGTGAGATGCAGAATGGTGGGGAGCAGTTGACCGTTGGGGAGCAGTTGACTGCTCGAGAGCGTGAGGTCGCTCTGTTGTTGGTGCGCGGCCTGACTCTCGACGCCATTGCCACCGAACTGGTCATCTCGCCCAACACCATCAAATCGCACGTACGTACCATCTATTCAAAGTTGGGAGTGCATTCCAGGCAGGAGCTCATGGACCTGGAGCATCTCAAGCCCAATGCTTTAAAGTGACTGAAGGGGCAAGCAAGGCAAAAGGCGAGCGTCCTTTTGCCTTCTTACCCTTATCCACCTCTCAACTCTCAGAAAAACGCCTTTTTGTGTACGAGATTGACGTTAGTAGCGAGTTAGATAATTTTAACTTTTACTGCTCAATACAAACTGACTGGTAGATAAATTGTCGCTTCGAGTAGCTATTTTTGGAGGTCGGCTTTTTGAGCCTCAAATCGCTACTAACGTCAATTTCGTACATAAATCGGGTTCTTCGGGGGGATGTGTGAGCAAGATTAACCTATAGAGGCAGGTAGCACCTCGTTTCGGATATGATTTTTTCACCACAAGAAAATCGACCGGAAAAAGGTGCCATGAAAAGCCTAC
>JAIRXA010000078.1 GCA_031268525.1 Coriobacteriales bacterium
AACCGAGAAGGAACTGGAAGGACTGTAAACCACGCAATGAAACAAGATCATATTCGCAATATCGCCATCATCGCGCATGTCGATCATGGCAAGACCACGCTTGTTGACCGGCTGCTCTATGCCACCGGCGTTTTTCGGCAAAACCAGCAGGTGGCTGAGCGCGTACTCGACTCCAACGATCAGGAGCGCGAGCGTGGCATCACGATACTCGCAAAAAACATCTCCATCACGTACAAGGACACCAAGATCAACGTCATCGACACGCCGGGGCACGCCGACTTTGGTGGCGAGGTCGAGCGAGTGCTGAAGATGGCCGACGGCGCGCTTTTGATCGTGGATGCCTTTGAGGGGCCGATGCCGCAGACCCGTTTTGTCTTGCGTCACGCCCTTGAGCTGGGACTGAAGCTCATTGTCGTGGTGAACAAAATCGATCGTCCGGGAGCGCGTCCACATGAGGTGCTTGATCAGGTTTTTGAGCTGATGCTCGACCTCAACGCCACTGACGAGCAGCTCGATTTCCCCGTGGTGTACACCTCGGCTACCCGTGGTATAGCCGTCTACGATGCGGATGAATTTTTGATGGCCGATGACACTACGGCTTTTGGCAACGGTAGTGCGACCACTGGCGATGGCGGTACGACCGTCGGTGATGGCGGCGCGACCGTTGATGATGGCGGTACGACCGTCGGTGATGACACTGCCGCGATCACCGACGGCTCTGCGACCCGTAACGACATGGTCCCCCTGCTTGACACCATTCTTGAGCATGTGCCCGCCCCCGATGTCGATCCGAACGGACCCATCGCCTTGCAGATCTGCACCATCGACCACTCCGATTACGTGGGTCGCATCGGCATCGGTCGCATCTTCTCCGGCACGCTGCACCGCGGCGATTCCATTCTCGTCATCAAGAACAGCGGCACGCGTTACAACGCGCAGGCCAAACAGCTATTCACCTTTGAGGCGCTGGGGCGTACGGAATGCGAACAAGCGAGCGCTGGAGATATCGTGGCCGTTGTGGGCGTGGACGACGCCGACATCGGCGATATGATTACGAGTCGCGATCAGCCGCTGCTTCTCGATCCGATTCTGGTTGAGGAACCAACGATGGCTGTGGTCTTTGCCGCCTCCACATCTCCGCTTGTGGGTCGCGAGGGCTCGATTGTCGGTGCTCGTCAGCTGGGCGAGCGGCTGGCACGGGAAGCCGAGTCCAACATCTCGATGCGTATCATGGCGCTCGACGGAGCAGAGGGCACCGAAGTCGCTGGTCGTGGCGTACTGCATCTCTCCGTTCTCATGGAGACGATGCGGCGCGAAGGCTTTGAGTTTCAGGTCGGGCGGCCTCGCGTGCTACTGCGCAGTGATCCACAAACCGGCGCGAAGACCGAGCCGATCGAGGAAGCCACTGTCGATGTGCCCAGCGAGTATGCGGGCAAGGCCATCGAGGTATTTGGTTCAGCCGGTGGCGAGATGGTTGACATGAGCCAGCGCGAGGAGCACACGCATCTGGTCTTTCGCATCCCCACACGAGGCACGATGGGTTTGCGCACCCGTATCCTTAACGTCACCCGTGGCGAGGCGATCCTCTTTCATCGCTTCAGCGAGTACGGGCCATATCGTGGCGAGTTGTCCAGTCGGAAAAACGGTAGCATGATAGCAATGAGTACGGAGAAGTCCGTCGCCTATGCACTCGACACCCTGCAGACCCGTGGCACCCTGTTTATCGGGCCGGGCGAGGAGTGCTACGAGGGCATGATCGTGGGGGAGAGCGCCAAGGAAGGCGACCTCGTGGTCAATGTGGCCAAGGCCAAGCAACTCACCAACATGCGGTCGTCGACGGCGGACAAGGGTATACAACTTACGCCGCCCGTGGTGTTTACGCTGGAAGAAGCCTTGGAATATATTGAGGACGATGAGCTTGTTGAGATTACCCCCGCTTCTGTGCGCCTCCGCAAGCGCATACTCGCTACCACCGAGCGCAAGAAGGCCGCGAAACGCGGGTAGGGGCTCGTGGGGAGGGGTATGCGGATAGGGCATATCGTCTGACTCAGGTACTTATGGTAACATAGCAGACCGCGCGGAGAAGTCGCCTAGTCCGGCCGAGGGCGCACGATTGGAAATCGTGTAGGCGCCAAAAACGCCTCGAGGGTTCGAATCCCTCCTTCTCCGCCACCAAACATGCACGATAGAACAAACATGCAGAGAAAACGGTCTAATTCGGTCTGATAATTATGGAAAACGGTCTAAAACGATCTACTCATTTTTACTCATTTACTCATATTTTACTCACGAACCGAACACAAAAAAGCCCCCCACCAGAGCGCATCTGATGAGGGGCTTGCTATCGGGCAGCGGGAGGGGAGGACGCACCGCCCGGAGTAGCCTTATTGGACGAACTCGTGGCGGATATAGCCGCCCTCGACAGGCAGCCAGCCATCCACTGCCTCTCCTGTGGCCACCAGCTCACGGCCTGCCTGTAAGGCGGTGGTCGAGGCTTTCATGTTAGGAGCCGAGCGCAGATTGACGGCGCATTGCGTCACGACCGTGCGAGGCTCAGGGGCAGGCTCAGGCGCAGGGGCGGTAGTATCCACATCGGGCATCGTGGTGTCCTCCATGGTGGGCCTTGTGGTCTTGGTCTTGCTCATGGTCGTACTCCTTATCTGCGGCCCTCAGCCGCCAAAGACGTCAAGGGGAAGAAGTGAATGGGCGGCAAGGAGATAGTAGGAGCCCTCGCCTGTATCCACAGGTATAAAGCACTGGTTGGGCGCGCCTGTGTACTGCCAAAGTATCGCAGCTGCTCCAGCACTGCGAGACTTGCCGAAGATATCAAGTACAAGCTCATCATCAAGGGCGCTATGAAGCGTCCATGAGCCGTTGGCGTGCTCTTCTATGCGCCAGAGCTGGTTGGCCGTTGCAGGCTCTTTTCGTGGCCACGCGATGATGGCTGCATTTGCCTCAGCTTTTGAGCCATACACATCAAGACAGCGCCCCTTGGCAACGTCGGTGATATGACAATAGCCCTGCTTGTCTTCCTCGCTGATGATCCACTTCTGGTTGCCCTTGAAGTTCGGCGACCACTGTATGATATCTCCTGCCTTGCCCATGTTGCCTCCCAGTCTCTTGTTGATATCTGCACACACACTGTCAAGTCTTGCAAAGAAGTAGTCCCCCGGACACGCCGTGGCCGCCCTCTCGCGGTGTCCCTGCAACAGCCCGACCGTTGCAGATGCCTCAGATTGCTTTCTGGTATAGGACTTCCAGCCCATCACCTGAGCGATCTCAACGCACAGCTTGGTGGTTCCCTCTATCGTCTTGTCGCTGATGGGATAGGGGTAGGCAACGGAACTGTTGGCCTGCTCGATGCCTATCATGTAGGTATTGGCCCAATAGCTGCCGTCATGTTCCACACCACCATGCCATGCTCTGTCGACAAGTGAGACGTACTGCGTCGTATGTCCATTGCACGAGTTGAAGTGAGCAGACACGCCATTGTTCTCAAACACGGAGCGCAGGTTATCCCCATAGCCGTATTGATGATGAAGCGTGACGCCCACCTTTTGAGGGCCGCCTGAGTTGTAGTTGTTACATCCAATCCAATCTGCCGTAATCCCCATCACACACCTCCTGAACTGGCGGCGATGTGGGCCGCATCTGCCATGATCTCAGCCTCAATGCGGTCTACCTCATCTGCCATCCACGTGTCGCCTTTTGGGTCTGGTCCCATAGCTTCAAGCTCCTCGGCGCCGATGGTGGGCTCTTGCGTTGGTCTGTCACTCATCGGTACCTCCGATCTTTGGCTCGTCGATCTTCTGCGCCCTGATGTAGGCGCCATTGCTTATCCCGAGCAAGGCGGCAAGCAGGACGCCGACGGCGCCTATTGTCGTTGCGATCTCGGTACCGTAGGGAAGCGACCACACCGTCGCGATTGCGCTCCAGAATGTGACCAGAGCGGGGATGACACCGATTGCCACCCACTTCAACACCTTGTAGAGCCTGTCTGACAAAACCATGATCCTCTCCTATCTCTCGATCAAAAACATCTGTAACTCATCACGGGCAGCACGGATCGCGCCTGTGTTATTGCCGGTCTCTGAATGGTTGAGCAAGGCTATGAGTGCCTTTGCCACGGCCTTGTCATAGCTAACCGCATCATTGAGCCGCGCGAAGTCTCGCTTGCTGCGTTCCTCAAGGCCCTCGACACGTTTGAGTAGTGTGCGCGCTGGCTCCGCAAGCCTCCATATGGCGGCCAGTGCACCAAGCACGGTAGAGACCCACCCCGCCCATATGATCCACTCTGGCATATCTGCCTTCCTCTCCTTACGTCTTGCTCTGATGGCTAAAAGGTACTAACCGTGGTATTTGTCCCGATTGCGGTGAGCGTGAGTGTGTATGCCACGGCATTCGTCGCCGACGCCGGTCGCCACAGGATCACACGCGGCGGAAACACTGATATATCGCGGATGAGCGCAAACGCTGTCACGCTGGAATCGTTGCCGCCTTGGCCACTTAACATCTGAGAGACCATGGTGAAGCCAGCGGGCGCGCTCCCCCATATCGACGCTTCGAGATTCTGTATCCATGTGTTGCCCCATGTCGTCCATGTGGCCCCCGATGTGCCAGTTACCGTTTTGGTTGCGATCTTGACAGCGCCGAGGGTAGTCACCTGCCAGTCGTTGGATGTGGTCGTCGGTGCCGCGTGTGTATGGTCACCTCTTGCGTAAAGAGCGCTTGTGCCCGCAGCGCCCGTGGCGGCAACGGGAGTGGGTGTTGAGCTGGAGGGTGAAGGCGGGGCAGCAATACCGAGGTTGGTCCGTGCCGCTGCCGCGGTTTTTGCTCCTGTGCCTCCCGACGCGACGGGGAGCGGTGTGCTTACCGCTATGCTCGCGGCGGTGATGTCGTCAAAATAGGCATCGCCAGAAACGTCAAAGCCTGCGCGGTCAGGCTCCTTGAAAAAGGCGATGCCGCTGCCGCCTTGAGCTATCTCCATGATGGGCGTGAAGCGACTTACGATATCGGCTACCTCGATGGTGTAGAACTGATCTTGGACGCCGTAGACGACATCATAGGATTTCGCAAG
>JAIRXA010000186.1 GCA_031268525.1 Coriobacteriales bacterium
CCGATCTCATTTTTTCCGAGCTTATGCTCACTGCCTTCGTCGAGCAGCAGGTGCCAGGGCATGATCAGGTGCGCGTTGCCCGATATCAGCAGGCGCTCGGTGGAAATGCCACCGGCCTCAAGTTTATCCATCTCGCCGATAAGTACCTTGGGGTCGATGACGCAACCGTTACCGATAAGCGGGGTAATCTGCGGATACATGATGCCTGAAGGGATCAGATGCAGCGCCAGACGCGTGCCCTCATGAATGATGGTGTGCCCAGCGTTGTTGCCACCCTGATAACGCACCACGAAGTCGAAGTCGTGTGCGATCAGGTCGGTGGCCTTACCCTTGCCCTCGTCGCCCCATTGGGCCCCAACCAATACGATTCCCGGCATCCGATTACCTTCCCCATTGATAACATATGTGTGGATAAGAACAGAGATTATTGATTATAGCGCAGTCAGTTGATTATAACGCAGTCAACACGGCACTCATGTCAACACGACACCCACGACACTCAGCACAGCAGGAAGCTCGGCCATAGAGGGGGCCAGGTATTCGGCGCCTGCGTCCAGGAGGCGCTGCCGCGTGAACATGCCCCACAGCGCAGCGACCGCAGGCATCTGCGCCGCGACCGCCGCCTGCATATCGTAGGGGCTGTCGCCGACATAGACACAGCGCGTAGCGGCAATGCCGAGTCGGTCGGCAGCCAACAGCAGGGGGGCGGGGTTTGGTTTGTGCACATCGGTGTCATCCGCCCCGATAAGCAACTCAAAATAGCGCTCGAAGCCAAATACCTTCAGGCCGCGTTCGGCCAGAGAATTACGTTTTGAGGTGACGATCGCCAGCCGTAAGCCTTCTCGCGAGAGAGAGGCAAGCGCCGCGTCGGTGCCGGGAAAGGCGCGTACCATCTCGTCGTGGATGCGCAGGTTGTTTTCCCGATAGACGTTTACGAGTTCATCGGCATGTTCTGGAGAGATACGCGCCATCTGTTCGGTGAGCGGGATACCAACCATGTCCATCATCAGGTCTTCGGGCGGAGTGAAGCCGAGCACCTGCTTCGTTGCCTTGCGAAATGATGCTAGTATCATATTATAGGTGTCGATGACGGTACCATCGAGATCGAAGAGAACGGCCTCAAACCGGCGGGAGTCGGAAACGCCTTGAAGAACACCGTCGGACATCATGCGCCCTCGACTCTCTCACGTGCTGGAGGCATCACTCGCTCTCACCATCCTGTTGCTCAACCAACTCGTGGAAGCGGGTAACCGTCGCCTCGAAGGACAGGTCGAGATCACGAGTGCGGCCGTTGCGGTTCTTGCCGATGATCAGCTTTGCCCGATCTGGACCAGGGCGTCCGGGGGTCGCTGCCTCCTCACTCGACATCGAGCGGTCGATGAAGAGAACGACATCCGCGTCCTGCTCGATTGAGCCCGATTCGCGCAGGTCAGCAAGCTGAGGGCGTTTATCCTTGCGCCCCTCAACCGCACGGCTCAACTGACTGAGCGCCAGAATGGGGACGTTGAGCTCCTTTGCCAGAATTTTCAGTCCGCGAGATATCTCGCCGACCTCAATCCAACGATCACGCTGCTGGCTGCCCTTACCCTGCATGAGCTGTAGATAGTCCACGACGATCAGTCCGCGCTCGGCAGTACGCAGCAGACGACGGGCTTTGGCGCGCAGCTCCAACAAAGACAAGCCCGGAGAGTCGTCGATATAAAACTCGTAGGCATACATTGAGGATATCGCTTCGGCGATGTCTTGCCAATCCGCCCGCGAGAGATAGGCATCGCGTATCTTCGTAGCCCTCACCGAGGAGGTCGAGGAAATGATACGCTGAACAAGCTGCGCCGATGGCATTTCGAGCGAGAAGAAGGCGACGGTCGCTCCTTCCTTTGCGGCATTGAGGGCGAGGTTGAGGGCCAGCGCCGATTTTCCGATGCCGGGTCGAGCGGCGAGGATGACAAGGTCGCCAGCCCGCAAGCCAGCCAGGGTCTTATCGAGATAGGGGAATCCCGTTGTCACTCCCTGGATATGACGCTGGTTGCTCGCCATCTCCTCTACCTGCTCGGAGACCATATCCAACAGACCGCCGCTTCCACCGAGCTTCTTAAAGCTCGAACTCACCTGCTTGTTCGTGACATTGAACAGGAGCTTCTCCGCCTCTTCAACAACCGTACCCGCGTCGTCAGGATTACTGTACGCAAGTCCCGATATGTGGTCCGCCGCCGATATCAGTTCGCGCAAAAGTGACATGCGTTTTACGATCTCGGCATGATGCTGCCAGTTGTAGATCGCAAACGAATTGGTCGCAAGCTCGATGATCGCGGCCTTGCCACCGATGCGCTCCAGATCACCATTGGATTCGAGCCGATCAGCCAGGGAGAGCTGATCAACGGGAATCGAGCGCGCATTGAGCTCGCTGATGGCGGTGTAGATCTTCCGGTGCGCCTCGCTGCGGAAGGCAGAGCCATCGCCGAGCTTCGCCAGCGCCTCGTCCACCATCTCGCCGTCGAGGATCATTGCAGCGAGCACGGCCTGCTCAGCTTCGGCGCTCTCGGGGAGCAATTCGGTTCTTTGATGTGCCATGTACCCTCCATCAGGGCTCGTGCGCGTGGTTCATGCGCGTGGTGCGTGCGTGTGGTGCGTGCGTGGTTCGTGCGTGCAGATCGTGCGTGTTGTTCGCGCATGATGCGTGCGTGGTTCGTGCGTGTTGTTCGACCAACTCGTGCGCGTGCAGATCGTCGATCAGCTCGCAGGTATCCGATGATAACGCATAGACACTGTGGGATGAAAGGGCGGGTACTTGTGGAATTGTTGGTGAATGGCAGCCCTTGAACATCAGGTAACGTTTCAGTAACGTATTTCTCACTCATAAGCCTGTAAGCAGCGGATTCGGGCCCAGTTTTGGCTCCATTCGGTCCTCGTTCGGGGACTATTCCAAATCGCCTGCCATACTGTGCGAACGCAGGAGCGGACACACCGATCAGTGCACGACACGATGCACCGGGAATACGCCGGGAATGTCTCGGATATGCCTTGAGAATGCACCGGGTATGCACCGTCGGTATGTCGAACGATTTGCGGTCAGCAGGGAGGCATGGTACACTACGCGAGCACTTTTCCTGCTCGGGCCGTGCCTTCATGTGCCTGAGCCGTTCAGTCCAGAG
>JAIRXA010000201.1 GCA_031268525.1 Coriobacteriales bacterium
CCTTTCGCCCGTGATGACCTGTCATCGTGCTGACGAGTCGTCATGGGCGGCTGTTTGCTCTACGCGAATGATAAGCTCTTCGTGGGAATGGACATCGATCTTGCGGTAGAGGTGCTCCACATGCGTTTTCACGGTGTTCACGGACAGACTTATTTCATGCGCTATGGTGTCAAGCCTCCTGCCTCGCATGAGGTAAAGCAGGATCTCCTGCTCACGCGTCGACAGCGAAAACTCCCTACCGGCGATCGCGACCATTTTTGATGTTTCCTCGATAAACGAGGGCAGAAGATGCCCCCTATCCTTATCGGTGTCGTCTTGTTCGGAGAACATATTGCTCTTCGAGGGCTGGAGAAAGAAGCTGGCGAGCAGGACGCCATACACAATGGCGATAGCGATATACGACGCCAGAGGAAACAGTAGCAGCTCCACCAGGCGCCCCAGAAGCCATCCGAGCACCAGTCCAAGGATATTTGCCATGTTACCCAGAGCAAACACGAGGAAAGGCGCTCTCTTTGAGCGTAGGACGCTGAAACCGAGAAGGCAGTAGAAGAACGCGACAAAAAGACTGTAGCCGGATGTTGTCGGCACCGTGATGACCAAAGTCGCGCTGTCGAAAATGAAGTAGAACACCAGCCCGGCGGTCATGAGTAAGGCAATGCCGATTGGCAGGATAGTCAGATTACGTTTTCTACACAGGTGCTCACCCGCAACGACGGCGGCGAAGAAGAGAAGCGAAACAGCAAGCGTCGTCGACCAATCCATCCGTGAAAGAGCGCTCACTCTCTCCCCGAGGAGGGTGTTCAGATAATCCAGAGGAAGGGAGAAGGCAACAATGAAAAGCAGGAGTCGGAGCAGCGATTTTCCATCCGAATGATGCGAGAGCTTGAGCCGTTGCTCTGTATGCGGTGCCTCCGGATGTACAGGGCCTGCAGTTTTGAGAATGTGCCGGATACAGATCAGAGAGCCAATCGGCAATGCCGCTACGAGGAAGATGGAAAGCGTCGAGGGCGTCACTGATACGAGGATAATTCCGACAAAACTGCAGGGGATGGCGGCGAAAGTTGCCCTCGCCTGGCCAATCCTGTCATCAACAAGCGCATAACACTCGCCCCAAAGGACAAGGAAGCATGCATTTGCGCAGGCGCTGAATACCGCTCCTGCGAGTGTGACAAAGGGTGTCAACTCAGTAAAAAGATACCCCGATCTCATCGCCACGGAGCCGATGAGAGCGACAGCGGTAACGATGTAGACAAACAGGGGATTTGCAAGAATTCTATCGAATCTGCGACGGAGTACAATCACGAGCATCAGCGTTGCGAGTAAAACGAATGTGTGGATAGGCTGAATCGACAGGCTGTCTATGTTCTTTGAGAAATCAGGCGCCACACTTGCAGTATTGATCCAGGTCATGAAGCATGCCATGCCGACAAGAAGAAGCGT
The DNA here is from genome assembly GCA_031268525.1 of Coriobacteriales bacterium. GTDB lineage: Bacteria > Actinomycetota > Coriobacteriia > Coriobacteriales > UBA8131 > JAIRXA01. The sequence continues at coordinate 1,441 of JAIRXA010000201.1, forward strand.
GCGTCGATCATTGCCCATGCTACCTCCCTGCGATTCGCCAGACGCCCGCATATCACCCGTTGCGCCCGATAGGCGTCATAACTTTCGTCCACCTCACCCTATCTTCATGCGCAGTATAGCGCCTTAGAATCAAAAATGCTTGTGCCGGTGCTTCTTGTGCAGAGCCGGTGCCGGTGTTGGCGCTTCTGGTGCCGCCAGAACCGCTGGTGTTGGTGTTGGGCACAAACGTGTTGGGTACAAACGTGTCGGGCACAAACGTGTTGGGCACAAACGTGCCGGGCGCAGGCATCAACCGGGATCGCTGTCTATGACGCCGAGAGACACAGACAGCGACCCATCGAAAGACAGACTGGGAGACAAGAGGAGAAAGGACAGGGTCATGGAACTTGACAGAAGAAGTTTTTTGAAAGGCGCGGCAATGACGGGCGCAGTGCTCACCTCCGCAGCAGTGGGGACGAGCCTGGTCGGGTGTACCCCGGGAACCGATACCGCTCCACCGGCGGGTGATAATCCGGGACCAACGGGGGGCACGACAGGCGGAACACGATACACCACGTATGCAAATCCTGACGAGATAGGTGTGGTTCACGAGACTTCCAATGAGGAGACGGTGGATGTGGTGGTCGTCGGCACGGGAGTAGCCGGCATGTGCTGCGGTATGGTGGTCGCCGAACAGGCGCCTGACGCGAAAGTTCTGCTTATCGACAAGATCGGCGGACCCGGAGGCAACACCAATTTTGCCGAGATCAACGAGGGCGGTCTGAGCATGCCGTGGAATGAGGCACTGGCTGCGGCGATGGAGAAAGTCGACGGGCAGATGTGCCTCACCGACCCCTATATCTATGCGCACTACTACGCCGACAACGGCAAGGTCAGCGCCTGGTACTTTGACAAGCGTGGCGTCGAGCTTGAGGCTGATCACTTCTTCTATAGAGGGCACACCGGTCGTCTTGCCGTCGAGTATCTGATCGGTCAGATCGAATCGGATCCCGCCTACGCCAATGTGGAACTGCGGCTCAACACACAGGCCATCACTCTGCTTACCAGCGATGAGCACACCGTCACCGGCGTGCAGGTTAAGGATGTCAACTCTGGCGACTATGTCAACGTCAATGCGAAGGCTGTCATGTTGGCGACGGGTGGCATGGGCACCAACACGGATCTGCTTTCGTACTATACCGGTCAGGATGTGGAGAAGTGTACCGAATACGGTCAGGGGCAGGATGGTGACGGCCACCTGATGGTGGAGTTTACCGCCCACGGCATGGCAAAAGACGTCGATCCAACACCGATGTGGGCCGTCGTGAAGGACATGTCTCTCGAGTCTCCCCTGAACTGCTGCTTTGCCATGCAGAATGCCGGTGTATTTGTGAACCAGACCGGCACGCGGTTTCACAATGAGAACTATGCAGGGTCGTTCCCCTCGGTGGATCACAGCTTCATGCAGCAGGGCAGGGTGTTCTCCGTCACCGGTAAGGGCCTGATCGATTATTTCCAGCAGAATGGTTCAGATGCGATGATGTTCTATTACTTTCAGGTCCCGACCGATCTGAGCGATGAGTTGAGCGGTATAAGCAGCAACCCGAACGTCTACATCGCGGATACCTTCGAGGAGCTGGCAGGCTTGATCGGGGTACCGGTCGACGCGTTCGTGGCCGATATGAATGCCTATGACGCGGATGCCAAGGCAGGTACGGGCGATTCGAAGTTTGGGAAAGACCCCAGATACACGATTCCCTTTGGCGATGGCCCCTACTACGCCTGTGAGTTGTCCACCATATTGATGCAGACCAACAACGGTATTCGTATCAATTACGACTGCCAGGTCGTCGACCCGGGCTATGTACCCATCACAGGTCTCTATGCCGGAGGCATCGCCGTGAGCGGCTTCAATACCTGCATGTACACCATGGGTACCGCCCAGCACGTCGGCCTGTGGAGTGGATGTAAGGCCGCGCTCGCCATTGTGACAAACGAGCTTGGTGGGACCGTGGCCGATGACTGGTTTGGCCCCAGCGAGTTCACCGGGCCGCTTCCGGATTTCGCCAACATCGAACCGACCAAGCCTCTGCCCGGAACCGTGTCGTAGGGAAGTGCCGAAAACCGCGGAAGTATCCTACAACACTCCGCGATACAGATGTCCGCTTGTGCGGCCCTCTCGTTTGGAGAGGGTCGCACCATTTGTGCCACAGGTATCCCTCTTTCGTCCGGCTCTTTCGTTGCGCTGTTTAGGCGTTCAACTTTCTCCTTAGATTGGAGAAAGACGCAGCCAAACCCTTTCCTAAATCACTGTTCATCAGGCTTTCAAAAACCGAAAGGTCATTGTCTTGCCGATACCTGTCCAGGACAGACATAAAACCGGCAACAGTGAAATCGAGAAAAACCAAATCGTCACGATCAAGTTCATCAATACCCGTATGGAGTGATTTGAGCCATAATCCTATCAACACCTCCTTCAGCATGCCTCTGAGCCAAGGCGTGCTGTGAGAACTTGCAACCAGGCACATTCTTTGAAAATGTAATTTACAGTTCTCGTAATTGCCAAAAACCTGCTTGAGATCAAGCGTTCCAGCCAAGAATGCCAAAAAGTTATAGGTCGAGCAATCAAGATTAAAATTCTTTTCGAATATCCTACAGGCCATTTCATCAATGCTTTCATAATGATAATAGAAAGTATTGTGATTCACCTTTGCGCCTTTCGACAAAGATGCAACGGTTATCTCGGAATAAGGCATTTGCCCAAACATGTCCCAAAACGTGTCTTCCAATCGCTGTTGGGCAGAAATCCCTGCGCCCTTTTTTGGTCTCGGCATGAGTCGCTCCTAATTAGATGAATTCGTCAAAATCCTCTATTTATTATAAATATAATCTAATTATAATAAATGGAAATTCAGGAATCAATAACACAGATGTGCCAAGAACGATTCATGAATGGTAAAGGGAAGGAAAGAAAAAAGGCCGCGTTAGTGCCCATGCAAACGGCACCAATCAGTATGCCTAGGTACACGACATCAAGGAGGATGACATGCAGCAAAATGAACAGCGGAAAAATACAGAGAAGTCGTCAGAGCATACATTGGGTAGGCGAGACTTTCTCAAAGGCATGACAGTTTCCGCTGCGGCATTGGTTGGAGCTTCAGCGCTTGGTGCTTGCGCAAGTGAAACGAGCGGACAAAGTGCAGGCAATACCTTTGCCCAAACGATCAGTTGGGATGGCGAGTACGATGTAGTCGTTGTTGGGTTTGGCGGGGCTGGAGCTTGTGCGGCAAGAGCAGCGGCAGCAGATGGTGCAGAGGTGCTTCTTATCGAAAAAGCGCCAGAGGGGTTCGAGGGAGGCAATACTCAATTCTGCGGTCAGTTGTTTGTAAACGGGAATGGCAACGTGGAGGGCACAAAAGATTACTATCGGGCTCTTGCAGGGCATCGATCGCTTGACGAGAGTGTTCTGGATGTCTTCGCGGAGAGTGTCGCCAATATCGAGGATATCATCTCTGAAACGCTCGGCATCGAAAAAAGCGAGATAAGAAGTGCAAGAACAACACCTGAAGCCGAATATGTTCAACTACTACAAAGTGTTTCATTGGCAGTAAACAATATGTGCCCAGAATACCCAGAATATGATAAGGCAGAAACAATATCTATCTGTGCACTTCATGATGGGATTTCAGATGGATACCTGTGGCAGACCATGCGCCAAAGAGTGCTGGAACTCAGTGACAGGATTGACATTTGGCTTGCGTCTCCAGGGAAGAGGCTCATTCAAGATCCTGAAACAAAAACCATTATCGGAGTGCAGCTTGAGCGCAAGGGTGTGCTTCTGAACATACGTGCCCGTAATGGCGTGGTTATGACCTGTGGTGGCTTTGAGAATAATCTTGAAATGACGAGAGATTATCTTGGGGCAGAGCAGCTTGCACCTCTGGGGACGCCCTATAATACTGGCGATGGGATAAAAATGGTTTCTGAAGTCGGCGCTGATCTATGGCATATGAACGTTTGGGAAGGTGGGACGCAGATATTTGGCAGTGTTACTAAAGCTTATACAGAAGATGTGGAAGTACGCGGCGCAGATGTGAGCTTCATTCCTTTTGCCTTTATGGCTTCGAGCGCGATTCTGGTAGGACGATCTGGGTTGCGTTACCTTGATGAAATGGAACTGGGCCGTCATGGTCATTATTATGACAGGGCTACCGGTGAGTGGCATTCTTTACATCATGCTGCACCTTGCTACGTGGTGTTTGACAAGACAGACGCTGGTATCATCAAAGTGGATGAGATGGATCAATCAATAGTCCTCTCTACCGATAGTATCGAGGGCTTGGCTGCAGCAATGGAAGTTTCTGCCGAAAATCTAACACATACCATTACATCATATAATTCCTACGCTGCAGCTGGAAACGATATCGAGTTTGGGAGACGCGCAAATTCTATGCGTCCTTTTGGCGATGGACCGTACTATGCGCTGAAACTCACAGCACCCTTCTTGAATACTCAGGGCGGCCCTCGCAAAAACGAAAAGGCAGAGATCCTCAATAGTGAAGGAAATCCGATACCGCATCTGTATTCTGCTGGCGAGTTTGGTGGTATTACCTGTAATCAGTATCAGGGTGGAGGAAACATGGCCGAAAACATCATTTTTGGGCAAATCGCTGGCAAAAGCGCTGCCGCAGCAAAAGAAGATATTCTCAATCCTTATGGAAGTTCGGTGGATTCGAATATTGTTTATGTTCTTGGAAAAGAGACCGACCTCTAACATGCAATTCAATAGCTTCCCAACGAGCATCACGCCCCTGCAGTCGATGGTTGCAGGGGCGTGATGGCGGTCTGTTCTCAGGCACCGTCCCTCATTGGTCCACACAGGCTTTAAAGAACCCCGCGGTACAGATGACCGCTGGTGCGGCCCTCTCGTTTGGAGAGGGTCGCACCATTTGTCAGGGCAAGATCGAGTGCGCGGCGCGCCCGGGCGACCTCCTCTTTGAGCGTTGCCGCATTCATGAGTGTCGCGTCAACAACGAAGGTCGAGATGCCGATCGCCAGCAGTTCCGGCACGGCGGTTACGAGATCGAGTGGTACGGCGTTGTAGAGATGGCTGCGTCCAAAGCGGTCGGTCCTGAGGGGGAAGCGGTAGCCCTTACGATCTTCAAGCAGGTGCTCCGAACGACGACGTGAGCAGCTATCGCAGTTTTGATTGCAGGGTCCCTTTGCCATCAGCAGGCAGTGTTCGGTGACCATGAGCTCCTGTCGCCCGGCGATGGTAAGCGCGAGGAGCAGGGGAGCGGTGGGGGAGAGTGCTTCGATATCGGCTCGGACAAGCTCCGGACTCAACCAGGCCTGAGTTGCGCCTGCGCGCGCCAGCAGCGCCAGCGTGTCTGAGTTGCAGATACCAAGTGATGGGCCCGCCTCGAAGGGCGCACCTGCCTGTTGGGCGAGCGTGATTTCGGCGAGCTGGTTTGCGACGATGGGGGTTTGAGGCCCGAGGCCCGAGGTCAGCACGGGCAGGTCGTCATCGTGCGCGATGGCGGGCAGGTAGATGGTGTGGGGCCGAACAGAGGAGCCCGCAGGCGCGGACGCGCGGGAAGACGAGCGAGTAGGAGAGGCCGCAGATGCAGACGCGGCTGTAGAATCAACAGTCAGCGTTTCGTTGAGGTAGATGCGGTCGGCGCCTGCTTTGCGTGCAAGCGTCGCGGCATGGGCATCGGCAACAATTACGCCGATGAGCGGCAGACCCCTGCGAGCGGAGGCCAGTTTTGGCAGAGGAGGTAAGGCGCGCATCGGTTTGACGAGACGCTCTCGCCAGGGCTTGAGCAGGCGTTCGGTCAACTGCCCCAGCGCTTCGGCACGCAGCTTGTGGAGCACGGAAAAACTCAGACCCACGCCTTCATCGAGGGTGATATCCCAGTCCGCGATAGAAAAGGGTGTGGTGCCCACGCGTCCGATGTGTTCACGGAC
>JAIRXA010000048.1 GCA_031268525.1 Coriobacteriales bacterium
GTCGCCTTGAGCGCGTCGAGATCAGCCGGATCATTGTCAAGCACTGCCTGAGCAATTTTGGCAACAAAGTTGGCAAAGACCTCATTACGTGAAACAAAGTCGGTCTCGCAGTTGACCTCAACAAGCGCCGCTGACTGTGCGCCATCGGCGACGAGCGCGACAATGAGACCCTCGTTCGTCGCTCGTCCAGCCTTCTTGGCAGCTGCCGCCAACCCGCGGGTGCGCAGAACATCAACGGCTTTCTCAAGCTCACCCTCGGCCTCGGTCAGAGCCTTTTTGCATTCCATCATACCTGCGCCTGTCATATCGCGCAGTTCCTTTACCAGTGAAGCACCAATCTCTGCCATGATCCTTCCTTCCGCAAATGAGCGAATTCGAGATCCGCCCTGTGATTGTCATTATGGAGTAATCCGTACTCTCACAACTCGTCGCCTGTGTGGAGATACGAGCCACTCCGAACCCCGCTCTGAGTCCCACTCCAAACCCCGCTCTGAGCCCTGTTCCCAGCCCTGTTTCGAGCTCTGCTCTACAGCTGGGACTTCCGCACCTTACTCGAGAGCAGAAGTCTCCTCGGCAGCGAGCACGTCCTCGGGAGCGGCGAGCTTCTCTGCAGCCACCTCACCCGCATCGACAGCCGCTTCCTCGACCGCTGTCTCCTCTGCATCGACAGCCGCTTCCGCAGACAGCTCTGCGGGCGTGTCGATCAGTTCGGCTTCGGTGATGACGGCCGCAGTCGAGCCTGCCAGTATCGCGTCAGCGATGACTCCCACCAGCAGACTGACGGAACGAATCGCATCATCATTGGCCGGGATGCCAAAGTCCACCTCATCAGGATCAGCGTTCGTGTCGATGATACCGATGACCGGGATGCCGAGACGGTGGGCTTCGTGGATGGCAATCTCCTCGCGCTTGGTATCGACAACAAACATTGCCTGCGGCACCGTCTTCATGTTGCGCACACCATCCAGATTCGCCCTCAACTTGCCAAGCTCCTTGCGCAAGCCGATTTGCTCCTTCTTGGGCAGCGATGCCATACGACCGTCGGCCTCCATCGCTTCAAGGTCTTCCATATAGGTAACGCGTGAACGAATGGTCACAAAGTTCGTGAGCATACCACCGAGCCAGCGGTTGTTCACGTAGGGCATACCACAACGCTCGGCGCAGGTTGCAACTGCCTCCTGAGCCTGTTTCTTCGTGCCAACGAACAACAGCGTGCCGCCTTTGGCCGCCAGATCGGCGACGAAGCTATAGGCGTGATCCAGTTCAATAAGGGTTCTTTTGAGATCGATGATATAGATGCCGTTGCGATCCGTGAAGATATACGGCTTCATCTTGGGGTTCCACCTGCGAGTCTGATGCCCGAAATGGACGGCTGCGTCAAGCAGCGACCTGATGTTTACAGTCGTGGCCATGCGTTCTCCTTTTGTTGTTTGGGAGGCATGAACCCTCCATGTCTCCGCCCTCTGCCGTGTTCATCCCCTGGTGTCCGCAACCCGTTCTCGCCTGTGCTTCAGCGGGCCACCTGCGGCCAAGGTCCCTCGGCATGTGTAATGTAGGATTGCTCCTTTTGCCCGTCTTGAGACGAACCGTATAAGTTTAGCAGAAACAAAGGTGGGGTCAAATGAACGGTTCTCGGCTTCTCGGCCTGCCGCGGCGGCCAGTCGCACCAGACGCGAGGGCGGGCTACAGCAGATCCCTCAGAGCGGCAAAAGGTCCCGAGGTGGATGGGGCGTCGGCGCAAGCACACTCCGTGGTAGTGCGATTCGCGCCACAGACCGGGCAGAGCCCGGCGCAATCCTCGCGACAGAGCACAACCTGTGGCAGCTCAAAGACGATCGTAGCGAGAATTGGCGGCGCGAGGTCTACCATACCATCGGCGCCAACCATGACCATGTCTTCATCGATCAGCTCCAACTCCTCGTCGCGTGGATTGAGCATGAAGTAACACTCCACGTCCCCCTGCACCTCAACGAGAGCCTCTTCCAGACAGCGCGCGCATTCTGTCGTCGCCCGGGCGTGCGCCACGCCGACAAGCAACACGCCGTTTCCGGTGTTTGTCAGCTGTAGGTCATAGGCGATTCCGTCAACGAGGGTCAGGTGTAAGGCGCCCTTCTCAAGGACAGTAAGCGGTAGGACGCCCGTAAGCGAAGCAGTAGCCCCCAACTCGGCGAGTTGGGGAATGAGACGATACGAGAGCGTGGGGAGTTCCAAGGGCGTGATGGGTATCGGCGTCAGCGCCGCGATGACCAGCCGCGACGGCTGTCAGCGTGTAGCCTTGTTATTGAGGCGCTCACGAACCCGTCGGACATTCTCGCCCAGACTGTCCAGGGTGCTTTCGATATGCGAGAAGACGCTGTCGGCGTAGTCCTCGGCGCCTGCACGAGTCTCGCGCTCCAACTCGTGCGCGTCGGCAAGAATGGTTTCTGCCTGCTGCTGGGCGATGCGACCAATCTCCTGCTCGCTTGCGATTAGCAGAGCTTGATTGCGTGCGTCCTCAAGAATGCGGTTGCACTCAAACTCGGTGTCCTGCAAAAGGCCCTGACGCTCACGGACGATCTTACGCGCCTGCTCAAACTCCTCGGGAAATGCCTGTCGGATATCGTCGATGATGTCGAGCGCGGGCCCGACCTCGATCTGCTTGCGATCCTTGTTGCCCAAGGCGGGTTTGCCGTCTTCGATAAGATCGGACAGCTCATCAAGTAATGCCAGAACGCCGGTTTCGTCCATCGTCGGCCTTTCTCTCTTTCAGCTTCATTTAAACTGCAAGCGCCCACAACACGAGAGGTCGCGCAGATACAATCGGTATCAGTGTAGCAGCAATGCCAGAGGCGTGCCACAAGAATGTCTTTTGGATATACGAGAGACAGGGCCAGAGACAGGGCCATGCCCCGACCCTACCCCGGTAGCCGCAAGGAATGCTTGCCGAGAATCTGCCCGGAATCTGCCCAGCCTGCCTTTGTCCACTTCCATCAAAGCTCAAAAAGGGTACAATCTGATCAATGAATATTTTTACCTGAGGATAAACTTACCATAAAAAAGAAAGGAGGACTGGGGTCGTAATGGCTCAAGAGAGAGGTTTACGCACGCAGATAAAGACAGAAAGTAACATTGAGAGAGAGGGTAACTATGGAGAAACGGGTTGATTCTGAGGCGCAACGCGTGTCCGACACAATCAGGAGCATAGGCAAGAGGGGGGGGGCGCTGCACAAAGCGCTCGCCATTTTATTATCGGTGCTGTTGATGTTCAGTCTGAGCGGACTCTTCGCCTATGCGGATCCAGTCGTGGGGGACAGCCAGAGCAGCAATGACGCAAGCGATGCGATCAGTACGTCGCAGACAGAGATCGCGCCACAGGCGGAGGTCACGCCGCAGGCAAACATTACCATTGACGGCGTGACCTGGAGCTACACAGACACGGGGAGCGCGATCACCATAACAGGTCGCAGCGGTTATGTGGAAAACGTCATCGTACCAGCCAGCATCAATGGCAAGCCTGTCACCCGTATAGATTCGTCCGCGGATGTTTCCGGGAACAGCACGACGACGATACCCGCTTCAGTTACCTGGCTCGGCGACAATGCCTTCAGCATGGATACGAAGTACTACTTCTTGGGCGCACAGCCGAGTGTGGAGACCAATTGGGAAGCTACGTTTACCTACAACGATCCTGAAGGCATCTACTGGCTCGCGGGCAACGCTTCCTCCTGGAGCGGTGCGGAGTATGGCTACACCTATGATGACTTCGATGACGCGGGGATCGATACCGGCGTCTTCACCGTGCCTACCAGCGTCAGCGTCACTCAGGGCTCCACGCTCAGCTTGGGTGCTGGTGAGACGACAACGCTCACAGCCCAAAACGTCGGGGGAGGCTCGTATCTTACCATTCACTCCCCGATCACCTGGACATCCAGCAATACGACAGTCGCAACGGTTACCAACGCTGGCGCGGTTACCGTCAACGGCGGCGCGACACCTGGCGCAACCGTAACCCTGACGACCGCCAACAAGCTGGGCCTGAACAACTATCCCAACCAATCGGCCACCGTGACCCTCACCGTTACGGGGGCGGACGATATCGACGGCGCGACCGTTACCGCCATAGCGGATCAGACCTATACCGGCAGCGCGATCACCCCGTCACTGGACGACAAGGTCAGCTACGGCGACGCAACACTCACATCGCCTACAGACTACACGGTTTCCTACGAGGACAACATCGCGGTCGGCACGGCTACCGTGACCATCACCGGGCAAGGCTCGTACAACGGCACCAAGACCGTGCACTTTGAGATCGTGCCCGTCGTGCAAACCGCAGGCGACTGGAAGTACACCGAGGTCAGTAGCGAGGCAACGATCGTCGGCTACACTGGAGCCAGTGGTGCCAGTGTAGACATCGTGGTGCCCGCGACCATCGGCTCAGGTTCCACGCCGGTCACCGCTCTGGGCACAGATGTTCTCAAGGGCCTGACCGTTCGCACGGTGAGTATCCCTGCCAGCATCGATACGATTGCCGATCTGGCGCTCTACAATCTGACGGGCATCGTGATTTTCCGGGGAGCCTTCCCGGATAACAGCTCCTCGACTGCCACCGACGGCGTCGCGAAGATCTGGTACCCCTCAACGGAAGAAACTTCGTGGGCAGATGGCGATCTGGGGGCAGCCCCCGCTGGCTCCTATGATCCCGACTGGTCGGTTTCATTCAACGGGGTGCAGGCAGGCGCCTACAGCGCGACCATCACCACCTATGCCGGTTCAGCGACAAGCCTTGAGATCCCGGTGACCTTCGTCGGCCTACCGGTCAACGCCATCGCCAGTGGTGCAGTGAGCGGCCCCACAACCGACGTGACCATTCCCGGCAATATCACGAGCATCGCGGCGGGAGCGTTCATCGGCGTAACAGGCGATGTCACCTTCCTCGGAACACCGCCTGCGGGCGCGGATTACGCAACTGAGTTTAAAGGCGCGAGCGGCGGCGCCTATACCGGTACGCTGCTCTATCCGCTGAGTGAAAGCGCTGCATGGAAGGCCAGTGGCTGGACGAGCTACGACACCGACTTCTGGGCCACGAGCAATCTTGCGGACTATACCTTCAAGCCTGTCGACGGAGGCTATGCCATTACCGGCTACACGGGCAGCGCCAGAGACATCGCCTTGCCGACAAGCTATCTCGGTTATCCGGTTGTCGCCATCGACCGCGAAGCGTTCAGCGGCAGCGGCATCACCTCAATCAGCATCCCCTCCTCCATCAAGAGCATCGGGCGCGAGGCCTTCTACTCGGCCAGATACCTCAAATACGTGAACATCGAGGAAGGTCTGCAGGAGATTGGCATGCACGCCTTTTGGTATAACAAGGCTCTTGAAGAGATCACCCTTCCGGCATCCCTGACGACCCTCGGCGAGGGCCCCTTCGTCTCGGATGCGCTCCAAAATATCTACGTAGCCGATGGCTCAACCTCCTTCTCTTCGGTC
>JAIRXA010000069.1 GCA_031268525.1 Coriobacteriales bacterium
ATCATCGTGCCGATCCTGGTTGCCAGATCAACATAGGGAGAGTTTCCGACAAGCGCAATCAAAATTGCAAAGGCAAGGGATAGGAGGAACATCTGCTCACAGAACCTGAGGAAGCGAGGGTCCTTCTTTCGTATCCTCGTAAAAAATACAAGTGCATATATGATCAGAATAAGACAGGATGCCACCTCAGCCGCAGAATAGAAGAAAACCCAGGCAGCATGGATATCAATAAAGTAGCTGAGGAGGTTTAAGGTATAAAACCAGCCATACAGTGACGAAATGGTTGAAATCCCAGCCGCGATAAGCCCACCGTAGGCATAAAAGGCAAGCCAGCCACCCAACTTGTGATAGGGATGTGGGTATCTCTGCCATCCGGAATTTGCATCTGGTATTCTTGTGTCTGGTGCGTTGGGCATGTTCCTATCCTTCCTTTCCGACGATACTGAAACTCAGAGGTTAGACGACTGATGATTCATCGTTCGCAAATCAAGGTCCCCGCCATAGGGATGCGTTTGTATCCAATTGAAAATATATTCATCCTCGGCCCAAGATAGCCCCTTTTTGTGCTCAGCAACGAAATACTCCTGTCCCCTGCCGTAGATCTTCACCCAACAATCTCTGTCAGAAAATGAGTCGTTCACTTCTGGCATCTTTTAATCTCCCCTCATGTAAAAAGGCGACAACAGACAGGCCAGCAGAAGCACCGTACTCCCAAGCCAGTCGGCCTGCCTCTGTCTTAAGTCTGCATCCTCATCCCTCTCCTGCCGTACAAAGCGTAGAATGCCCCCCCCCCCCCACATTTTGTCAAGAGGAGGGCATTCTTTTGGAGTGGAGTGTGGGGTGTATCAGTGTGACGGACATCGTTCGTGGCGCACTCCGCGGAGCGGGCTCTGGCCGCCCAGTGAGTACGTGAGAGATGTGCATCGGGACGTCTCCGTAGGGGCGGACTTCGTCCGCCCGGTGAGTACGTGAGACTTCCCTGCTCATGCGGGCGGTCAGAGCCCGCCCCTACGAGTCCATCCCTGAGTAGGCAGACTTCCCTGCTCAGGCGGGCGGACTAATGTCCGCCCCTGTCCCTGCCTCTGTTTTATTCTCGGATCAACTCACGCGGCAGCTTTTCATAAAGCACATTGGCTAAAACGACGGGGTCGATCGGCTTGGAAATAAATCCGTCAAAACCTGCTTCTGCAAACATCTGTTGCACACCACTGATAGCGTTTGCGGTCAGCGCAACAATGGGCACCCGCCCTGCGGACCCTCCCAGCAGGCGAATCTGCCTTGTTGCCTCCACGCCATCCATTATCGGCATCATGTGATCCATCAAAACGAGGTCAAAGTGCTCTTGTTCCACCGATCTCAATGCCTGTAGCCCATCCATCGCCCTTTTCACCTGTACTCCAAAAGGCTCGAGCATGAACTCGGCGATCTCAAGGTTCACTTCCACGTCGTCGACGACCAGCACGCGTGCTTCGGGTGCGGTGAACACCCGCGCACTCTGCTGTTCGGCAGGGAGATCAGCGATGGTGCCCTCAATCAAGGGTAGTTCGATGGAGAAGGTCGAACCCTCGCCGTAGACGCTTTGCACCGAAACATGGCCGCCCATCATCTCTACCAGACGGCGCGTAATTGCAAGGCCCAGACCTGTTCCAACAATATGCTTATTGCGCATCACATCGAGCTGTTCAAAAGCCTGGAAGAGCCTGTCAATCTCCTCCTCCTTGATGCCTATGCCCGTATCGGTGATATCAAAACGCAAGCAAGCCAAACCATTTTCTGTTAAACAACGCCGTACAGAAAAATCAACCCAGCCACTCGGCGTATACTTAAAAGCGTTGTTCATGATATTCGTGACGATCTGGCGGATACGCTTGGCGTCAGCGTAAATAACCTGCGGCAAATCGTCAGCAAAAACACTGTTCAACTTCAGAGACTTCTGCAAGAGCATCAGCTCGAACAAGGAATCCAAGTCGTGCAAGAATACACCGAGGTCGAAGTACTCACAGAGCAGTTCAAGCTTACCCGCTTCAATTTTGGAAAAGTCCAAAATGTCGTTGATCAGAGACAGCAAGGCATTTGAAGAGACCTCGATCTTCCCCAAGAGTTCGGTTTGACGTTCATCAAGGGTGGTAACGTGCATCATTTTGGCCAAGCCGATGATGGCATTCATCGGTGTACGTATCTCATGTGAAATGGTCGCAAGGAAATCGGACTTCGCGGCATTGGCTTGCTCGGCCTCGCGCTTGGCCTTCATGAGATCGGTCGTATCGTAAATGATGACGAGCCAGCCTTGCTTCTCGTGATCCCCGTCGGTCATCAGCGAGACGTCCATGTGGTAGTCGCGATCCTCGTCGATGCCATCGTACAGGTTGGCACGCACCTGCATCTTCAGCACAGGCTCGGCGCGTTCCCCTGTCGCCAGATAGGTTTCAACCTCGACAATATCATCTTCGGGAAGCCAGCCGGAGAAGACCTCGCGAAAACCCTTTCCGTCAATAAGTCCAAAACTCGCAAGGCTTAAGGCGCGCAACAGAGAATAGGTCGCAAAGACCAGCTTATCGTGTTCGTCGAACAGGAGAATCAGGTCGCGGCTGTTGACGAGCAGAAGATTCATATTGCGCTCAAGACGAGAACGCTCGGCCTGAATTACCTCCTGAAACTGGCGTCTGGCCTCATTGCTGGTACGAATGCGCTGGAGATGGAGCTGCTCGTCGTTCAAGGCGCGCTGAGCCTTGCGCACCTCAAGGGTCATCTGACGATTCTGCTCGCGAAGGGTCTCCAGCTCGACGAGCAAGGCATTAACATCCACGAGATCATTCGCGGTATCATCCAAGCCAGGCAAAGCCCCCGTTGCCCCAACTGTTGTCACAACTCCCCTATCTTCAGATGTTTTATCCATATCTAACACGATGTGAAAATTCTCCCCTGACTCCTACATCTTACTTCAAAACGGTGACTTTTAAGATAGAATACTATAAAACGAGCATGATAAAAGTACTATTATGGAAACGGTTGGTCAGCTTGCTGGAGTCAGTGTGGCTCCCAAGCGGACACATCTCCCCACCCGAATAGGCAATCGCGTAGGGAATGCCCGTTTGATCGAGACGAGCACGCACCTCAGCAACCTCGCGATCAGACTCGAAGCCGAGGTTCAGGTAGCGCCCGAGGCAGCTGAAAATCAGTATGCCATTGATGGCAGAGGTGTCAAGATCGCTGGAGGCCCCAGGGTCGCTGGGGTCACCGATCGGCAGCTGCCGTAGTTCGGTGCGCGTAGACCTCAGTATGTCCTCATCATCAAAGTATCCCACCGACAGGGTCGCACCTTCGGGAATATCGCCTAGACAGACCGCAGAGCCCTCATCGGTCATCGCGAAAATGACGCGGATTGCCGAATCGGTACCATCATTAAAGTCGACGATATAGGGGAAAGAGTTCAGCCCTTGAATAACGCCTTCATCGTCGGTCGCCAAGCCCTTGCTCAAAAGGAATTGCAGCGCAGGCGCGCCGTCTATTTCCATGACCTGATTGCCCTGGCTCTTGGTAACGACGCCGGTTCCGCTGGATATTTTTTCGTCAGAGATTGTCGCAAGATAGTAGCGCGGCTTGACGACACCATGCACGAGAACATAGGCGAGATAATCGACATACTCCTCTTCCCTGAACAGAACACGCGAATTGTGGTAGTCGATGGTGTTGTCGATCGCCAGTGAACCGAAAACGGGGATACCCCCCGTCGCCTCGTCAAAAGCACGAATGAAGTAGTCGCCACTGACAGTGAGCAACAAGGGCGCGTAGGCGATAATCAGCGAGACCGGCGGCTTATCTGCCACCTGTGCAAGCGTCTCCCGATAACTGTTGGCGATGGTGTCCTTGCCTTCAGCGGTAACAGGTCCGGCCAAGCCGATAGAAAACTCCAGTTCATCGGAGGTAATCACGAAAAGACTGAGGATATCAAGGCTGCTGGAACCCAACTCCGCGCCGGCTATCGTCGTCTGCCCAACGATATCAAAGGGCAACGCTTCAACGAGCGCCGCATAGACGCCGGTCTCAAGAAAAGCCGGTAGGCAGCTGACCAATCCGATCGAATGGGCAAGCAGCTCTTGGCGTTCGAGCTGTTGTTTGATCTCGGAGATAGCGAGTTCAATATCATCCATTTCCTCAGTGAAGGCACTCAGAGTTCTGATCATCGCGGCTTCCTCCCTCTTGCTTCTCGCGGATATGGTGACAGTATACCTTACGATCGGCCTCGCGAGAGAAATGGTGTCCCCAGCCTTACGAGAGTCCTGCCGCCTTAAGAGCTTCCTCGTAGACGGTGTAAGGGTCTCGAGGGGTACCGAGAAAGGTCTGGGTCACCGTACCTTGTGTGTCGATGATCAAGGTATAGGGTATCCCGTCAGTGGGATAGTGATCAGCAATCATAAAATTATCATCGTAGACCCACACCAGCTGGTCGCTGCGCTGCGAAGCGAATTCGCGCGCTTCCTGCTCGGTATCGTCCAGACTGATAGCCAGTATTGTGAGCTGAGGATAGGCCTCGGCAAGACGCTCAAGCTCCGGCATCTCCGAAACACAGGGTCCACACCAGGAAGCCCAGAAGTTGATGAGTACCACGCCACCACGCAGGTCCGAGAGCTTTCCTGTGGCGCCATCAAGCGTGGTGTAGGAAAACTCGGGGGCCAGTGCGCCTACTTCGGCAACATCTGGTGCGCTTGATGCAGGGTCGGGTAGGTCATGAGGGGCAATGTCGGGCAAGACCTGTCCACTGGCAGAACCGGTCGAGCTCTGATCAGGCGACTGCCTGCCGTTGTCCGCACCCGAAGACGCGGGCCCCTGGGTGCAGGCGCCGAGAAGACTGAACACCAAGGCAATGATAAACAGTAGGACGACCAGAGGCATGGCAAGACGCTTGGAGTGCAACAGATGGGAAGATTTCATGTTGAGCAATCCTTTCTTTCGCTTTCGAGTCCGTGGAGAGAGTCGCTGGCTGGTGCTGGCTGGTGCTGGAACTCCTGACGCTGGAACTTCTGACGCCGGAACTTCTGGCGCAAGGTCGCAGGCAGCGACACGAGCGATGCCATGCGTCCCCTGTGCCGGTTTCTCAAAAAGATCTTTGAGGGTGAAGCTGATGGCCGACTGCTCGCATTGGCGTGCGCAGCTACCGCATTGGATGCACTCACGATCACTCACGGCACGCACATCCATCCTGCAGGCCTCCACACAATGACCACAGTGGGTACAGCGCTCAGGATCAACACGATAGCGTAGCAGAGCAAAGCGATTGAAAAAGGAATAGAGCGCGCCAAGTGGGCAGAGAAAACGGCAGAAGGGGCGATAGATGAGGAGGCAGACGCCGAGCACGGCAATCAGCAGACCGAGCTTGAAGAAGAATTGCACACCGACGATCTGCTGAAGATCAGTATTGGCTGCAACGAGCGGAATGCCCGCTTCGAGCGTACCCACTGGACAAAGCCAGGCGCAGAAAAAAGGTGTTCCCGCCTGAGTAGTGAACCCCAGTACCAAGGGAATGCCCACCACACAAAGAGCGAGAACCAGATATTTGCCCACGCTTGCCCTGCGAGTTGCCGTAGATTTGCGCAGCTTGGGAAGTGGCAGTTTATCCAAAAGTTCCTGAATAAGCCCAAAGGGGCAGAGCCAGCCACAGATGGTGCGCCCAAAGAGCGCGCCAAAAGCGAGAATGGTTCCCACGATATACAGGGGTAAGGCACGGTTGCTGCGCAACAAGGCTGACTGAAGCGAACCTATCGGGCAGGCGCCCACCGCGCCAGGGCAGGAATAACAGTTGAGCCCCGGAACACAAATCGCCTTGGTGCTTCCCTGGTAGATTCGTCCCTGCACAAAGCCCGGCAGATTGAGATTGTAGAGAAGGGCGGCCAGGACTTGGATGATGCGGCGTTTGTAACGCATCATCCCCTGAGTTGCCGCATTGAGCGCGGGGCCGGTCATCCGATGCCTATACATTCGAAGCAGATGCGTATGGCTTTGTTGAGTGTGGCTGTCGCATCACCCTGGAGCACGCCAGCCGTGATAAGCCCTGCGGCAATGAGCAGCAGCACAGTCGGCGGCAGCCACGATCTGGGTGTTTTCACAAAACGTCTCACCCTGGTCATCGCTTCTGATCCCGATATATCGTGCTACGGTGCCCTACCGTAACCAATACCAGGACAAAGGAGTCTTCTTGTATATCCACAAGGAGTCGCATATCACCAATACGGTACCGCCAATACTGTTTCAAGTCGTATCTAAGCTGTTGACCTCTTGCCTTGGGGTCCTCGCAACCCTCCAGGTTCCTCGCAATCCAGCCTACGACAAGTCTGGCATTGCTGGGGCCGATTCTTTTGAGATCCTTCTCGAATTGTGCCGTCGGAACGAGCCTATATGCCATAGTGAGCCTTCATCTCCTCCCAGCCCATCGTGGCTTGGTGCTCCCTGTTGTAGTCCAGCGCCCGTTCCAGAGCTTTCTGATCCTCAAGATCTTCAACTGCGGTGTTGCGGATGACGATCTCGTCTGATTCGGCAGCGTTTTTAGCAACCATCAAGACAAATGAGTTGGTGGACAAGCCGATGCGTTCTGCGGCGCGCTGAATGATAGCTTTGGTCTCAGGATCTGTTTTGATGCTTAACGTAATACTATTTGCCATAATAATGCTCCAAATATGAACTAACATGGTTTACATTGAGAGCATCAGTATAGCAAACGGAATCCCCTGTTGCGTCCCGCATCTTGTATCTCTAACCCTGTCCCGAGAATACCATTTACTGCTAAACTGTTTGGACTCCAAGCTGATGGTGCGCAGGGGGAGATTCTCCGATCAAGGGTGATGACGGGTGAAGGAGCTTTTCGCGAAAAGTAAGGCAATCATGGCGGCATTATGCGTCAACCTGACCATTGCCATCATGAAGTTTGCCGTGGCCATTGTCTCCGGGTCGGCCTCCCTGCTCTCCGAGGCCATCCACTCCGCCGCCGACACCCTCAATCAGATCGTACTGCTCATCGGAAAGCGCGCCGCCGCCCGGCCGGCAAATGATCGCCATCCCTTCGGCTATGCACGCGCTTCCTTCTTTGCCTCCTTCCTGGTTGCCTCACTGCTCTTCTTCGTCGGTGGGGCCTTCTCGCTGCTGGAGGCTGTTGAGAAGATCGGGCATATCGGCGACGGGGCCGCTACGCATGAGCAGACAAGCTTCATCATTGCCGCAGTCATACTGGTGATCTCCATTGGACTTGAGGCCTTCTCCTTCCGTACGGCGCTGAAGGAGGTTGCCGAGCAGCAGGCTCACGACGGCACGCATATGAGCGTTCCGCGTTTCTTTCGGGAAACCAGCAACTCCTCGCTGATCGTCGTAATGACCGAGGACCTGGCGGCAATGCTCGGTCTGATGCTTGCTCTGGCGGGCGTGGTGCTCACACTCGTGACCGGCAATCTGCTGTTTGATGCACTGGGCGGTGCTGCAATCGGTGTGCTGCTGATCGTGGCTGCCGCCGTCCTGGGCAAGGAGACTGCCTCGCTGATCATCGGGGAGGCACTGCCCGCCGAGAAGGTCACAGCCATCCGTACGCTGGTAGAGGATACTGAGAAGGTGGCGGGTTGCCGGATGATCAAGACGGTCGCCATCGGAACCGACTCCCTGTTGGTGGAGGTAGACGTTGCCTTTGCTGAAGATGGCAGCGTCTCGGCAGAGCAGGTACTGACGGCAATCGTGTCCATCAAGGCGGATATCCATGCCTTGCTCGAACACGATGCCCAGTTTATCAACACCTGCATAGAACCCGTCTCCCCCACCGCCCCGCTGGATCGGGAGGGCTAGCGTCTTCCCTGCCTACGTGGACGGGCTTTGCCCGCCTGCTGTCCTTTGTAGGGGCGGGCTTTGTCCGCCCGCCTGGGCAGGGACGTCCCACGCGCTCACCGGGCGGTCAAAGCCCGCCCCTACGCCTCGCGGAACCTGTAGGGTTTACGTGCTCGAGCGGGCGGACGAAGCCCGCCCCTCCGCAACAGGGGACGGTTCTCTGTTGCGTCGGAACGCAACAGAGAACCGTCCCCTGTTGCGTACGCCTACAACCCAAAAAGGGCGAGGAGGCGATCCCAGAAGGTGGCGGGAGCCGCCGGAGCTTCGGGGGCAGTCTCGGGCTCAGCCGCTTTGATTGGTTCGGTCATCAAGACGAACTGCACGAGTTCCACCTTGCGGTTCTCTGAAGAAGTAAAGGACTCGGGTACAAAATCGGAAAAGTCATAATCGGCCATGAAGACCTCGATCTGCTCGGTCATGGTGGCCGGCAGGTCGACTACCGAACCATAGAGTTGACTGGTGCCATCGTAGAGCTGTGCGGTTCCACCTTGTACCTGCGCCACGCCTCCCACGAACTGTTGAATACCACCGTTCAACCCCACGAAACCGCCAGCGAGACCATCGACCCCGTCCGTGTAGGCAATCAGGCCATCGTCGAACTGCCCATAGCCGTCGGCCAGCTGCTCGACCAGTAC
This sequence comes from Coriobacteriales bacterium, assembly GCA_031268525.1. GTDB lineage: Bacteria > Actinomycetota > Coriobacteriia > Coriobacteriales > UBA8131 > JAIRXA01. The sequence goes on from JAIRXA010000069.1 coordinate 8,496, forward strand.
CACAAGGTCCTCAAGGCTGGAGATATCACCCAGGGACCCCTGCACCTCGGCGAGCATGGCCTGAAGCGCGCTTACCACCTGCAGCAGATCATCGGTGTCGAGACTGCCAAGTCCCTGCGAGAGGCCCTCCAGCAGAGGACGCAGGGTATCCCAGTTGTTCACCAAGCCCTGAGAGAGACGGTAGTCGGCGATCAGGGTGGTGAGGGCCGACTGGGAGGCCGCGGACAACTGCTGCTCATCAAGAGCTGCGGCTTCAGATTGCAGCTGCGAGATCGTCGCCTCATCCAATCCCTGGAAGCCGGCAACAAAATCATTGATGGTACCGATGGCGGCATCGATGGTGGTTCTTGCCGATTCGATCTGTTCCATCAGACTGTCCAGATCGGTGAGTATCTGCTCCAGAGAGGCGAGGTTTTCCATCAGCTCATCGAGATCGATTCCCATGTCGCCCAGGCCATTTACCAGCTGGTCGTAGGCCCCCCTGATCTGGGTGGCCAACGAATTGAACAGTTGGTAAAACTGTGCCGAACCCTCCCGTAACTGCGCCGAGCCAGCACTCAGGGCCAAGAGACCGTCGTTGAATTCCTGGGAACCCCTGGCGAGCTGCAAACCGCCAGCGGACATATCGGAAATACCGGCATTGAGGGCGGCCGCGCCACCGTTTATCTGCCCAATTGCATCAGAGATCAGGCCCAGTCCATCGGCCATCTCGGAGGTGTCCGGCAGATCGAAAGCCATGGAGAAGGGCAGGGCTGATATCTGGATCGCGTCCATCTCAAAATCCGTCACCCGAGCGCTCAGTCGCAGGTCTGCCTCCCTGCCCGGCAACACGGTGAAGGCAACCTGGCGGGCCGATCCGGCCTGAGCGATCGTAGCGTCAGGAGCCACGATCTCGCACGCCTTCTCGGTATTCAGTGACAGTTGTATCTGAAGCATGTAGTTGTCAAAAAACAGCGGATTAACCCCGGGATTCGCGCGCGTGATGATGCGCACTTCCAGTTGCCCGGTCGCACCGCCCAGTTCGCTGGCGTTAATGGGCTTGCCGTCCAGGCTGTAGGCGATCGCGATGCTCCAGGGGAGCCTGGCGTCGGACAGAGTGCCTTCGTAATAGAAATCCCCCACATCCACCTTGCCTGTAATGACATCGCCATCCTGAGCGAGCGCTACAGTGGTCGAGAGATTTGAGACTTCAGAGTAGCTACCGCGATCAACCAGACGTCCAGCCTCGGTAATGTCGAAGTGATTGACGACATAGGCGTCCCGAAGGGTGCCGTCAACATTGAGGGTGGCATAGACGATCTCGTCTTTGGCCGATATTCCTGCATCGGCAGACCCGGGAGGGATACTGCTCTGCCCAGCGGAGGGTGTCTGGCCCTGGCCGTTTGTCTGAGAAGCGCCCGTAGAGCCAAGGGGGGTGCTGAAATTCTGCCCTCTCGCACTGGCTGGATCTGCCTGACCAAAGGCCAGAGCGCCAAACAGGCTCAGAGCGAGAATGCCTGACAGGGTAACACGCAGAAATCTGGAACTCATGATGGTTCTCCCTGGGACGATGTGAGTGAGGCGGTCGGCGCGACCGTCTCCACATAAAAACGCGGACGAAAGCTGAGCCGTTTGACAAGCGGGTCAAAAAGCCACAGAAGCGCTGGGAGAAAACTGACAACCAGCACAAACGAGATAAGAGTACCGCGACCGAGCAAGAGACCAATGTCGCAGACGATGGCATTTGAGGAGGTGATGAAAAGGGTGAATCCGGCAAGCGAGAGTACGCAGGCCGACATCAGGATAGGCTTGAAACTTGAGGCAAGGGCCTCACGAATGGCCCGCGTACGTGGCATGGAGCGCCGGAAGCGCATGTAGGTCGCCGAGAGCAGAATGGCGTAGTCCACCGTGGCCGCCAACTGCACGGTATTGAGAACCAGGTAGCCAATGTAGTTGATGGGGACATCGGTAAAATATGGGATTGAGAGATTGATCCAGATGGCTGGCTCAATGGTGATCAACAGCAGGAAGGGCAGAATAAGCGAGCGGAAGGTGATCAGAAGCACCAGCAGAATCGTGACGATGGCAATCAGATTGACCCGCGTGTTATCGGCCTGGACGACCTCCATCATGTCGTACAGCGTCGGACTTCTCCCCAGCGCATAGGCATCGTCAGGATAATAGTCGGCGATCGTCGTCTGGATGGCCGCCACCGTCGCAAAGGCCTCATCGCCCTCGGTTGCCGTGTCGGTGTAGAGGATCAGACGGGCATAGTCGTCAGAGTAGAACTGTCCGGTGATGCTGCTGTCGAGAATGTCGGGAGGTATCTGCGCACCAACCGTCTGTGCGTAGGACATCACGCTCGTCACATGGTCGAGTGACGCCAGGGCGTCGCCGAGTAGCTTTTCGCGAGCGATATCGCCCTTGGGTACGAGCACCGCAACGATCGTTGTCGAACCAAAATCGTCCTCGATCGCCTGCGCGTCGAGCGCTGCCCGTGTGCCGGAGCCAGCACTCTCGGAACCATAGAGGAAAGCGGTACGCTCCTGCCCCAGATAACTGGGCACCAGGGCAACGATGACGATGACCGCGATGGGAACGGCGATCTTGAGGAGTACCTTGTGGACGTTCTTGAAGCTGGGCAGCAGGGGACGATGCTGCAGTTTATCCATCAGTTTATAGAGACAAAGCGTCAAGGCTGGCAGGAAGAACATCACACAGATGAAGCTGAAGGCGATACCTTTCGCCAGGTTGATTCCAAGATCGGCACCGATCAAAAACGCCATGAAGACCAGAGAAAGAAAGCCGAAGAAGGTCGCCGAAGCCGATGAGGTAACGGTAACTAATGATATCTTAATAGCATGTCTCATCGCAACTTTAACATCAGGGTATAGCTCCCGTTGCTCGGAGAAACTGTGCAGAAAGATGATGGCGTAGTCCAGCGACACGGCCAGCTGCAGGATCGGGGCTACCGAGTTGGTGATGAAGGATATGCCATTGCCGTAGACGATGTTGGTGCCCATGTTGATCACGATCGAGATACCGATGGTCAACAGGAGCAGGAGCGGTTCGAGCCAGGAGGTTGTACAGAGTGCCAGAATGACGATGATGGCGGGTACCAGAATGACGAAGGCCCCGGTAACCTCGCTGACCGCCGCCTCCTGCATGGCGACCATCGAGGGAGCCTCACCGGCCAGAGCGTTGTCCGGGCCGATAAGCTCGGTGACGGCAGGGACGGCAGCCTGAGCCATGATCAGCTGATAATGGGCTTTACCGTCCCTATAGAATCCTTCAACGGTCGCCTGATCCGCCAGCTCAATGGGCTGCTTGAGGTCAATGACATCGTCGAGCCACATGACCGACCTGACGCCCTCGATAGCTGCCAGGCGCTGCTTCCACTCCTGTGCCTCAACCAGGCTGACATCGTTGATCAGCACTTCGGCATTGGGGATAGGCTCGTCGAACTGCTCGGCCATCAGGTCGATGGCGGTGGTCGACGGGGCCGCTTCTGGCAGATAATCGATCATGTTGTAATTGATCTTGACCAGCAGAATCAGCGGTGCACAGACCAGCGTGAGCACGATGAAGGCCACGATGATGAGCCTGCGATGATTGACTATGGCACGGGCAATACGATCCATTGAGCGTTTGGCGGTCCTGTCGTGTCGCACGGGGTAAACCGTCTTGGGGCTGTCTCCTGAGGGTTTCGCAGCCCCTGACGGACTTGCAGAAATACTTGCAGAAAGTACCGATTCTCAACATACTGTATTTTTATGGACACAGTGTTGATTTTCAACCGACAGTCCTCTAGAATGTGCCCGAAAACCGACACCTTCCCAATATGTGTCGGAAAACCGCGTAACGGCTTGGTAGCAGGAGTAGAATCATGGCCAAATCAGACAAGACTGACCGTCGGGTGCGCTATACGAAGGCGGCGCTACGCGAAGCGCTCGTTGCCCAGATGCAGGACAGACACATTTCGGCCATCACCGTGAAATCACTCTGCAGACAGGCCGATGTGAACCGCTCGACCTTCTATCTGCACTACCGTAACCAGTTTGACCTGCTCAAACAGGTCGAGGAAGAAATGATCGATGATTTGCGCAGGCGACTCGACAATCAGCTTGACACCGAAGGCGCCGGACCGGTCTCCCTGCGCACGATGACCGAAGTCATGGAGTACGCTCGCGAGAACTCCGCCCTGGCACGCGCCCTTCTGTCGGAGAACAGCGGCATCGGCTTCAAGCAGGATGTCATGCAGCTCACACCGATGTTCTCCGATAGCGTTGCGGTTGGCTATGACCCTCGGACGCGCGCATACATCGCAACCTATTGCATTGATGGAGCCATTGCGATGGTGGAGAAATGGCTGCGCGACGGAAGCATCGAAACCCCTCGCCAGATCGCCGAGTTGCTCGTCCAGATGGTTTTTGGATCGGTCGCCAGTTTCTCTGAGTAGCGCAGACATCCCTCAGCGTGTGGGATCTCGGGGACAGGGCGGCTCTCTGACTCCAGGGTTGAGCAGGTCGAGTTTATCCACAAGCTCTTCGTGGTTACTTACGCCTATACGCTTGAAGATGCGATAACGATGGGTCTTGACGGTGTGATCCGAGATGAAGACACGACGACCGATGACCGTGGCCGAAAGACCGATTGCCAGAAGTGGCAGCAACTCAGATTCGCGTGGCGAGAGATTGTACTGCTGGGCAGCCTCGGCGCATCGCCTCTGGAGGATCTGGTTGATCTCAGGGGGAGGGCTGTTTTCAAACTTGCCCCGCAAACCGGGGCGGGCATAGAAGTAGAACAGCAGAAAGGTGATGAGGCAGATGGCGGCCAGGCTGAGGAAGCGCGAAACGATCAGGGGATCCATGAGTTGTGCAAGGGGCATGAATCCAGCGTAGAACACAAGGAACAGGGCGACAAAGCCCGAAGCCAGCGACTCGGAGGTCGATCCGATACGCCCGATCAGCAAAACGCTGACCCAGACGAAGAGCAAGAACAGCGTCTTGGAGAATATCAGGGCTGCCATGATGGATTCCGGTGGGACGAAACCCTCAAGTATCGCACCAAGGATAGGTATCAAGATAGGAGCGACTAAAGCTATAAGGAGAGCGTCAATATCCTGACGCCGCCGCCAGTACCAATAGACGAGCAGGGCGTACAGGAAGCTGATCATCAGGACGAGGATGAGTGGGCCGGGACGAGCGTCAGCCTCGACGATGAGCCCGGTGTCCCAGCTGAGCCCGAGCGTGACGGTGCATAACAGGCTCACCAGGACCATGGGGAGCGCCAGTAAGGCAAGCTCGCGGAAACCCTGCTTCCTCTCATCAGGCAGCTTCGCTGTCGCCATGGGTTGCCCCCTCACGCCTGGCGCGGAAGCCGCACCCGACCCGGAGGTCCCCCTCGCGCCTGGCCTGGGAGCCGCACCCAGCCCTGAGGCCCCCCTCGCGCCTGGCCTGGGAGCCGCACCCAACCCAGGAGCGTCGCTCTCCGTTATGGCGGCGTATCTGCGACTACGCCAAGCGGCAACCGCCCCGGTCACGGTCATGAACGAGGCGATGAGGAGCAGGCCGTAAGCCGGCGAGAGGTCGAGCGAGAAGATAAGCCGCGTGATGAGGATCGCAGAGATGATGCCGAGCACCGAGGCAAGGAACAGTCCCTGGGAGCTTTGGGTCGTATCCCGCGCAAAGCAATGTATCTGCGCCATAGCAGCCATACCCATGGCAAGAATCACGGCCAAAGGCAAGGCCTGCAGGGAGCCTGCCTGAGCTGCGCCTGCCCCGATCATCCCGGTCGAGAGCTGCGCCATGAGCCCCAGCCCGAGAGCCAGAACAGGCGCGACAAAAGAGGCGATGGTGGTCAAGGCCTGCCCGAAACGAGGTGTGTATTTACTCAACAGGATGAAGGCAAAGCCGCAGACGGCCATGTCGATCATCGTGACGATAGGGGCCACGGGCGAGCCAACCTGCTCGTTTTGGGAGACATAGCCGCTGATTATGGGCGAGCTGAAGAGCAGGGTCGCCAGGAAGGAGAAGATACCCGTCAAGACAAGAATGGATTTCATCGTCGCTCGCATGGTGCTCAATTCTACCGAAAAGCACTGGCGAATAAAGGGCGAACGAGGGCATATCCTCGTGTTTTCGCTTTTAATACCAAAAGCCGACACGCTTGCGCACGAATAGCCGACAGACCTCCCCCAACCTGCTCCCTATGATAGGCGGTCTGAGGTCTGCATGAGCAGGCTCATCGACCCTAGGGAGGAATGCCATGTGCGATCAGTGTCAAGATGCTCAGATGAACAGACAGGCAGGTGAGCAAGGGAGGCGATCCTCGCAAGGAGTCTCGCGAAGGAGCTTCCTGGCGGGAGCGGCTTCTCTCGGAGCCATAACGGCGCTCGGCACCCTTGCGGGCTGCTCGACCGAGGACGCAGGGGGCACGAACGCCGACAACAGCGAGGCGCCCGCTGCCACAACGCCTTCCTGGCAACCTGAGACCTGGGATCACGAAGCAGACATCGTCGTGGTCGGGTGTGGTACCGCTGGATCCGCTGCCTCCATTCAGGCCGCCGATGACGGGCTGGACGTGCTGCGCATCGAGAAGATGGACTGGGAAGGCGGCTGTGGCCGCAGGAGTGGTGGTGGCGTGTTCGGTGGGCCGACCAGAGTTCAGAAGGATCTGGGTTTTGAGGACAACGCTGATCTGGTCTACGAGTATCTGGTGACGGTCGGCGAGGGGCAGGAAGTTGCGGAGCGGGACTGGGACCTCGTCGATCATGATCTTATCAGGGTTTTCGCGGATAACTGCGGCGCCACAATCGATTGGCTTCTGGACCTCGGCCTGGATATGAACTGGGAGTACAACAACGGCTATGTGGTGGTCATGCCGGGCATGGAGCCGATCATGGCTGACGGCGATGAGCATCCGCTGCTGGAAGGCTCAATGGGCTATGGACTGGTCGGTCAGTATGCCGCCCTCAACCAAAGCGATGCGTATGGGATCGCGTTCATCCCGCGTACCCATGTACCTAATCCCGCGCCGGGCTATGAGGGACCGCAGACAATGGCTTCAGGTTTCAACGGCGGTTGGCCGGGCGGCACCGGTCTGTGGAAACCTTTGGAGGAGGCCATCGCTTCGCGGAATCTTGCAACCCTGTACAGCACCAGCCTGGTCGAGCTCATCGTCTCCCCCGACAAGGAGGTCGTAGGCGTCAAGGCGACCGACCTCGCAAGCGGCAAGGATGTCTCCATCAAAGCGAAGAAGGGCGTGGTTCTCTCGACGGATGGATACTTCACCAACGAGTATCTGCTGCGCCACTATACCTATTCGCGTTTCGTCGATCCGGGATTCACCGGAGCGTGGGAAGGTGCCCACGACGGCGAGGGCACCATCGCCGCCATGGCGGCAGGGGCCGGCCTGCAGAATATGTACTTCCCGGGTAACACCGAGTCCATGGACGGCGGCCTGCATGTCGACAGGGAGATGAAGGTGCTGGATGTATTTGGTAACCCGATTCCCCGTCTCTATGCGGCAGGCCTGGTCATCTCGGGCCTCAAGAACACTGCCGGCGGCGGCACCCAGGCCTGTGGCGTGCACAATGGATTCGCGTTGACGACCGGACGTTTGGCTGCGGACAGTATCGCCAAACTGAGTGCCTGGGAGTAGCGCATGCCCGATGAAGGCAAGCAGGTCGATAAGCAGGTCGATAAGCAGATCGATAAGCAGGTCGAGCGTTCGCGCATCCGGCGTGTACTCGTAGCTGCCTGCCTGGCTGCCTTTGTCATCGCATTGGTCGCCTGCGCCCCAAGCCAGACGACCAATGCACCAGGCGGGGTTGTTGGCGATACCGACGAGGAGCAGTCCCTGACCTATCCGGCCTGGAGCGAGGAGTCGAACTGCACCTCGTGCCATGGTATGGAGGCCGATTCCTCCAGCGATTCGGGCAGCGTCTTTGCGACGATTGCCCAACAATCCAACGCGACCTGCTCCAGCTGTCACAGCGATGAGGAAGGACAGATGACGGCAGTCCATGCGGATTACGCGGCGGACACCTCCCCCTCATCGCTGAAGGCGACCACCGTCGCTCGAAATGTCTGTCTGTCGTGCCACGATGTGGAGGATCTGAAGGCGCGGACCGCCTCGGTGACAGCATTGATGGATACAAACGGAACCGTCATCAACCCCCATGACCAGCCGTTCAACGAACACCATGCATCTGACATCAGCTGCACCAGCTGTCACAGGATACACACAGCCTACGACGCGGCGGAAAACGTCAAAAAGGTGTGTGCCGGATGTCACCATGCGGGTGTCTACGAGGCCTGCAGCAGCTGTCACGGCTGACAGGCAGGCCGACAACAACAGAGAGGGATGAGGCGCGCGACGGGAAGCGACCGCGCAGGCAGGCGCGGTAGAGCCGTAGAGCCGTAGAGCCGTGTCAGTCTATCATGCTATAACTCTATACTACGATCTATACTACGACGCTTACCAGTTTGCCTGGCACCACGACGACCTTACGGGGCTCGGCGCTTCCCATCTGAGCGGCAACGGCTGCCAGGGCTGCCGCACGTACCGTCTCTTCGGGGGCGTCGAGAGCGACCTCAATGTGGCCGCGCACCTTGCCGTTGACCTGCACGGCCAACTCGACGGTGGGAGCCAGGGCCAGGGCGGGGTCAGAGATCGGCCAGGCCTGGGTGTGCACCGAATCTGTCGCCGTCTTGCCAAGTACACCCTGCCACAGCTCCTCGGAGAAGTGTGGTGCCAGAGGCGCCAACAACTTTACCAGCACCTCGGCTACTTCGTGATCGGCAGCAAGGCGCTCGGGATCGGCGGCGCGGGCAGCCGACGAGGCCAGTCGCAGATAGTCACCTACCGCATTTGCCAGCTCCATGATGGCGGCAATCGCGGTGTTGAAGTTGAAACGCTCCACATCTTCGGTCACCTTACCAACGACTCGATGACGCTCGCGCTGGAGAACTGCTGCGGCTTCCCGGGCAGCGGGCCCGATCGTCTCCCCACTCGATGTGCTCTCGAAAGCATTGGAGATGCTTTGTGAGCCACCCTCGGAAGCGCCCCCTGAAACACCCTCATACAGTGTCTCCTCGTCAGCTGCGCCCACGAGATCGTGCACCATGCGCCAGATACGTACAAGGAAGCGATAGATGCCCGCCAGACCCTTCTCCTCCCATTCAAGATCCTTGTCGGGCGGAGCCATGAACAGGATGAAGATGCGCAGGGCGTCGGCGCCATAGGAGGCGATCATGTCTTCGGGTGCCACCACGTTGCCTTTGGACTTGCTCATCGTTTCGCCATTGAGTTTGACCATGCCCTGTGTGAGCAGTCGGGTAAAAGGCTCGCTGAAATTGAGCAGACCCGCGTCGCGAAGGCCTTTGGTGAAGAAGCGCGAGTAGAGCAGGTGCAGAATGGCATGCTCGATACCGCCGATGTACTGGTCGACGGGCATCCAGGCATTTACCTGCTCGGGAGCGAAGGGTGCCCCGTTGTTGTGCGGATCGGTGTAGCGCAGGTAATACCAGCTTGAACAGGTGAAGGTATCCATGGTGTCGGTCTCGCGACGGGCCGGACGGCCACAGACAGGACAGTCGACCGCAAGAAAATCCTCGCGGCTGGCAAGGCTCTCGTTCTTGATGACATCGATGTCCATCGGCAGTACCACCGGCAGGTCCTCATAGGGCACCGGCACGATGCCGCAGCTGTCGCAATAGATCGCCGGGATCGGGTTGCCCCAGTAACGCTGACGAGAGATCAACCAGTCGCGCAGACGAAAGTTGACCGTGGCACGACCCTGCCCGCGAGCGGCAAGCGCGTCGATAACCGCCTGTGCGCCCTCGGAATCCTTGCCGCCTTTCTGGCCGGTGAAGGGACCGCTCTGTACCATGATTCCCTCGCCGGCGTACGCCTCTGTCCAGGGGACCTCTTCCTGAACGCGCTCAGCCTGACCTTGCAGCGTTGCGTAGAGCGGGTCGTCTTCGGCCACTACCACCGGCGGAATAGGCAGGCCATAGGTACGCGCGAATTCAAAGTCGCGCTCGTCGCCCGAAGGCACGGCCATGACCGCGCCGGTGCCATAATCCATCAGCACATAATCTGCTATCCATATCGGCACTTTATCGCCGTTGATCGGATTAACCACGAATCGCCCGGTGGGAGCGCCATGCTTCTCTCGCTCTCCCTTGGAACGCTCAACGGCGGTGGAGGAGGTCGCGGCGTCTATCACGCGCAGCGCCCGAGCCTCAAAAGGGGTACCGACAACGAATTCCCTGACGAGGGGATGCTCGGGTGCCAGCAAAAAGAAACTACATCCGAAGAGCGTATCGGGACGAGTGGTGAAGACCGTGATCGTCTCCCGTGTGGGCTCGCCTGCGGCATCGCAGAGCGTGAAGTCAACTTCTGCACCGGTCGAGCGACCGATCCAGTTTGCCTGCATCTGGCGAACGCGCTCCGGCCAGCTTCCTTTGAGCAGCTCCAGATCGTCCAGCAGTTCCTGAGCATAGTCGGTGATCTTGAAGTACCACTGCTCCAGTTCCTTGCGTTCGACGCGCGACTTGCAGCGCCAGCACACGCCATCGCCGAGCACCTGCTCGTTTGCCAGCACGGTCAGGCAGGAGGGACACCAGTTGACCGGTGACGAGCGGCGCTCGACGAGACCCATCTCCCAGAACTTGAGGAAAATCCACTGACCCCAGCGGTAATAGTCCACATCGCTGGTGACAACAACGCGGCTCCAATCGTAGCTGAATCCCAGACGTCTGAGGGAGGCGCGCTGACGGTCGATATTGGCATAGGTCCAGGCGGCAGGCGTGGAACCCTGCTTGATCGCGGCGTTCTCCGCCGGCAGTCCGAAGGAGTCCCAGCCGATGGGATGGAGCACGTCAAAGCCCTGCATCCGCTTGTAGCGGCTGATGACATCACCGATGCTGTAGTTGCGCACGTGCCCCATGTGCACGTCACCACTCGGATAGGGAAACATCTCCAGGGCGTAATAACGCGGTTTGTCGACTGCGGCGGTGCCACCATCGGTTTCGGTAACCGAGTTGGCTCCGGTCGCTTCCCAGACCGTCTGCCAACGCGGCTCAATCTCATGGGGGTCGTACTTCTGCATGGCTCTCCTTCGAGAATATCGTCTCGCACATCTCACAGGAGCATTCTACCATCAGCCTGCGAGCTTGAAATCGCAGGCACCAAGAATTTACATCACCAAAAATGCCTGTCGTTTTCCTGCAACTAACAGTGGCATGATCTGATCCTTTTCTCTCCTGATCGCTAGGCCTAAACTCAAGAATTCAAGTCTAGGTAGAAGGCCGGACATACTCC
>JAIRXA010000088.1 GCA_031268525.1 Coriobacteriales bacterium
TCAGATCGTCGACGAGATGGAAGAAATTCTCAATGACTCCTATGTGATTTACGAAAGTGGAGACATCGCAGCAGCAAAAGCTCGTGTTGATGATGCGTATTACGGCTATTACGAGGCACTCGGCTTTGAGAAAACGGTCATGGCGCATATCTCGGGCGACCGCGCGGCTGAGGTCGAATACAACTTCAGCTTTGCTAAGCGCGCCATGGATGAGGGAAGAAGCGAGGACGCACGTGCATCGCTTGACACGCTTATTATCCTGCTCAGAGAAGACGCGAATACGCTCGATGGCTCCGCTGGCAATCCCTTCGTAGCTTTCCTCGGCTCGCTTGCCATCATTGTCCGTGAGGGCTTTGAGGCTATTCTGGTCGTTGGCGCCATCGTCGCCTATCTGATCAAGAGCGGCAACAAGGCCGCAACACGGCCTGTTTACATCGGCTCGGCACTGGCGCTCGTGGCAAGTGTGATTCTCGCCTTTGCCCTTACAGCGCTTTCGGCGGCAAGCACCGCTAACCAAGAAATCATTGAGGGCGCCACCATGTTGTTTGCGGTTGTCGTCCTCTTTTATGTGAGCAACTGGATGATATCCAAGGCGGACGCTTCGAATTGGAAATCCTATATCGAAGGCAAGGTACAGTCCTCACTTTCACGAGGAAGCGTGTTTGCCCTGGCCTTTGCGGCGTTTCTCGCGGTCTTTCGCGAAGGAGCCGAGACCATCCTGTTTTATAGCGCGCTCTTTGCTGGCTCGGGCGGCGAGGGCACAGGCATGATCTGGGTTGGTCTGGGCGTCGGCATCGTCATCCTCGTCGTGATATTCGTTCTGATTCGCTTCCTGTCGATCAGATTGCCGCTCAAGCCATTTTTCATGGCAACCAGTTTTTTGATGTTTATTCTGTGCGTCGTTTTCGTCGGCTCAGGAATCAAGGAACTTCAGGAGGGCGGCGTGATAAGCGTTACCCCGCTGGACGGCTTCCCATCAGTCGATTTGCTAGGGGTATATCCCACAGCTGAGACCTTAATCCCTCAGGCCATTATTTTGGTTGTCTCGGTAGCGACCATCGTCTACCAGATACATAAGTGGAGCAAGAACCGGACCGTCAAGAAAGAAGGAGGAACAAAATGAAGTACAAGCTTGTCCTGGCGTTCGTGGCCTGCTTTATCGCGGCCTTTGCGCTGATCGGTTGTGCGCAGGGCGGTGGCTCAGAGGGAACCGGGCCCGCGGGTGCGGGAGGCTTTGAGGAATACCCGATAGGCGACGATCAGGTACTCGGACCGCTCAATGTTGCCGGTGTCTATTTTCAGCCTGTTGACATGGAACCCGCGACCAATGCGCTGCCCAAAGCCCAGAGCGACATGCATATCGAAGCCGATATCTCAGCTGCCGAAGGCAACGACCTCGGCTATGGGGTTGGCGACTTTGTGCCAAATCTCACGGTAACCTATGAAATTGAGGATTCAAACGGCAACGTGCAAGAAGGCGCGTTCATGCCCATGAGCGCCTCCGATGGCCCCCACTATGGCGCGAACATCGCAATAGGGCCGGCAGGAACCTATACGGTCCGCTTCATCATCGAGAATCCCGAGGCACAGGGCTACCTGCTGCATACGGATGCTGAGACCGGTGTTGAGGGCTCATTCTGGCAAGAGCCTCTCGTTGCTGAGTGGGAGTTCGACTGGGTTCCTCGCGAGTGGTAAGAATTCGCAGATGGTAAGTCTTTGCAAGCAGTAAGTCTTTACGAGTGGTAAGTCTTTACGAGTGGTAAGTCTTTGCAGATGGTACGTGGTAGAACTGCTGCCACGAACTGATCGTGTGGTCTGAGAATTGCTCGGGACCGCATCGGGAGCGAGAACAAACGCGCGCGTTAACAAAGGGTGACACTGAAACCCAGGGCGTGCGATTTGGACAGACTCCTGATGCAGTCTCGAGCTCCTATACTTCCTATACTATTACTGTTGGGACGAAAACAATCAGATGCTTGAGTACTTCATAGAGGTTCAGCAAAATACCCTCGCACTGGGCCTTTTATTGCCCGTGCTGGGAGTTCGTGTCTTCAGGCTCGGCGGCAGACCTGCAATTAAACGCTTTCTTATTGGAGTTCTGGTAGGCCTTGGCCTCGCCGTGATATTGGCAACGCTGAAGGCATTTACGGGCTGGATAGTCACCGAGTACTGGAACATGGGCTTCATGGCCGGAATCTTGATTTCGGGGCTCGCCTTTGTACTGACGGACTACGGCGTACTCTTCCGAAAGACCCCAGAGAGGGCTCAGCGCCTCTGCCTGTGGGCGGCGAGCATTCTCGGAGCCCTGCTCGTAGTCTATGTACTGCGAGCGGACCTGCTGTATATCCGAGAATTTGCACAGGCCGATGAGAGCATTTTCAGCGTCAACGCAGTGTTACGTGCCCTCGGTTGGCTTGGGGCGCTCGTACTCATGTCCTTATATGCGGCAGGCATGGTGGTGGCAGCTCGAGGGGTGCACGAAAAGCCCTTACAGCGCCTGCAAACCCTCATGTTTCTGGTCTATTTCATCTATGGCATTTTGTCGATTGTGCAAATACTCTACGCACATCACATGATTCCTCGGCTGCCGTGGATACGATCTATCCTGCAGGTTTCCATCAACCAAAGCGATATCTTTCTCTATGCGATCATACTGTTGGCCCTGGTCGTGGTGGTCTTTGCCCTGAGCGCGCAGCTTAGGTCCTTGCACACGGTTGCCGCGAGTGCTGATGCTGGCGAAAACCCCGCCTTACGTCGTAAGGCACGGGCACTGTGGCGCACAACGCGTCGCTGGAGCACGGTGCTGGTGGCGGGTTTTGTGATCACCGTTCTCTCATTCACGGTCATACGAGCCTACAACGAGCGGGGCATCGAATTGACGCCAGCCGAGCCCGTTGAGTACGTCGGTACGACGATACGTATACCCCTCGAGGCTGTTGAAGACGGGCATCTGCATCGGTTTGCGCATATAACAGAAGAGGGAATCGAAGTGCGCTTCATCATCATTAAGAAGAATGAGGTGGCCTATGGCGTGGGGCTGGACGCCTGCAATGTCTGCGGCGCCACAGGCTATTACGAGCGTGATGATCAGGTGGTGTGCAAAATGTGTGACGTGGTCATGAACAAGCAGACCATCGGCTTCCCCGGAGGGTGTAACCCCATTCCCTTCGAATTTACGATTGAGGACGGAGCCTTTATAGTTGAAGTCTCGCTGCTTGAGCAGGCGGCTGATCACTTCAGATAGGGAAGTGCCGATTGATTGCTTCACAGGACGGTTGGCGGCACCCGCTGGGTGACTGTTTCTGGGTGGCTGTTGGAAGGAAAGGCGGACGCGATGTTCATCAGGATGATCCTGGGAGCGCTGTTCAGGCAGAAGGGCAAGATGTTGATGATTGCCCTTACGGTTGCCCTGGGCACATCGCTTGCGTCCGCAATGCTCAATGTCATGCTTGACGTTGGCAATAAAGTCAATCAAGAGCTCAAAACCTATGGTGCAAACATCAACGTCCTTCCACAAGGCGCCCTACTCCTCAGCGATTTGTATGGCGTGGAGCAGATGCCCGACAGTCCCGATATGTATCTTTCCGAAGAAGACATGATAAAGGTTAAGACCATCTTCTGGGCACACAATATCGTGGACTTCACGCCGCATCTTGACGCAAACGCTACGATCGATGGCGGAGAGAATACGGTTAAGGTAACGGGGACTTGGTTCCAAAAGCAGCTTTCGTTGCCAACCGGCGAAGAGCTCGAAACTGGCATCAGACAAATGCGAAGTTGGTGGGCCGTCACGGGCGAGTGGTTGACCGACGACGACGGGGGCGGAGCTTTGATAGGAGTTGCGGTAGCGGAGCAATACGGCCTTGCAGTGGGCGACGAATTTACGCTGGATGTGCAGGGCAGCAGCCGCAGATTCACCGTTCGAGGGATCGTTGATGCGGGCGACGATGAGGACGCGCAGATATTCATTGCCTTGGCAACGATGCAGGAACTCACCAACAAAGCGGGATTGATCAGCAGTTTTGAGGTAAGCGCACTCACCACGCCCGACAATGATCTCGCTCGTCGTGCAACGGCCAATCCTCGAAGTCTTTCGGCAAGGGAGCATGAAACCTGGTACTGCACAGCGTACGTGAGTTCCATCTGCTATCAGATAGACGAGGTGATACCGGACGGTGTTGCCAAAGCGATACGGCAGGTCGCCGAGTCAGAGGGCACCATTTTGGAGAAGACTCAACTGTTGATGCTCCTGATAACCATACTGAGCCTGCTGGGCGCCGCGCTCGGCATATCCAACCTCATATCCGCCAGTGTCATGGATCGCAGCGCCGAGATTGGGTTGCTAAAAGCACTGGGTGCTCATGATATCCCGTTGTCCTGGCTGGTGCTCCTTGAGATACTGCTCGTAGGACTTGTGGGTGGTGTCGTAGGCTATTTTGCTGGTCTCGGGTTTGCACAGATTATTGGGCAGACGGTGTTTGGCTCGTCAATCGCGGCAGCACCCATGGTGATACCGCTCCTGAGTGTTCTGGTCATGCTGGTCATCATCATCGGGAGCTTCCCCTCGCTGCGTTATCTGCTGTCACTCAGGCCAGCCGAAGTGTTGCACGGGAGGTGAGGCAGATGCAAGCAAAGCGGAGTATGTTCTATTTGAGAACCGTGTTCGCCTCTCTGATGCGGAGGCGCTCGCGTCTGTTGGTAGCCTTGCTCTCCATCACCATCGGGGCAACGATTCTCTCTGGTTTGGTGACCATCTTCTATGATATTCCGCGTCAGATGGGTCAGGAGTTTCGTTCGTATGGTGCCAATATGGTTCTTTTGCCCAAGGGCGAAAGTGGCACCATCAGCCCTGAGCAGCTGGAGGCCGTCAGGGCGATCCTTCCCACTGATGACGTGATAGGAGTGGCTCCCTATCGGTACGACACGATAGCGATCAACGACCTGCCCTTCATCATCGCGGGCACCGACTTTGCAGGGGCGCAGGCAGCAAGCCCGTTTTGGGGCATTACAGGGGAGTGGCCGTCTGGGCGCAATCAGGCGCTGATCGGTCGTGAGATAGCAAACACCTTCCGTTTGGAGCCAGGCGAGAGCGTCGTCGTGTCAGGCACCAATTCTGAGGGCGAGCCCTTTGAAAAGACATTCAGTGTTGCCGGAATTGTGCAGACTGGTGGGCAGGAAGAGACTTTCGTGTTTATCTCCATTGACGATTACGGAGCGGTCGTTGGTGGCGAGGTGGCCTTTGACATCGTTGAGATGAGCGTGACTTCTTCGGGAGCAGGCTTGGAGGAACTCGTGACCGCCATCGGACAGGAGACCGAGGGAGTGACCGCGCAACTCGTCAGACGGGTGACCCAAAGCGAGGATACCGTGCTCTCCAAGCTGCAGTCGCTGGTTTATCTGGTGACCATCGTCGTGCTGATGCTCACCATGATATGCGTCGCAACAACGATGATGGCCGTTGTCGCCGAGCGTCGACGTGAGATAGGCCTCAGAAAAGCCTTGGGGGCAACCAACGGCAGTGTCGTGTTGAATTTCCTCGGCGAGTGTCTTGCCATGGGTTTTGTGGGGGGTGCCTTGGGCTCCTTGCTCGGCTTTGGGCTGGCCCAGCTTGTCAGCCTGCAGGTGTTTAATCGTACCATCGATTTTCCGCTGGCAATTGTTCCTCTGACCATCTTCAGCTCGCTGGTGATTACCACACTTGCCTGCCTGCTGCCCGTCCGCAACGCCACCAAGATAGATCCAGCTATCGTTTTGAAAGGAGAGTGAGCGATGCCACAGATGTTACTGGAACTCAAAGAAATCACCAAAAGCTATGGCGCCCTTGATGCGCTCAAAGATGTGAGCTTTGATGTCGAACAGGGAGAGTGGCTTGCCATCATGGGGCCTTCCGGCAGCGGGAAAACCACCATGATGAATATCATTGGTTGCATGGACAAGCCGAGTCAGGGCACCGTACTACTCGACGGTCGCGATATCTCCCAAGAAAGCGCACGGAGTCTGACCACTATTCGGCGAGATTCGATAGGGCTCATCTTTCAGCAGTTCCATCTCATCAATTACCTGACCGCTGTTGAAAATGTTATGGTGGCGCAGTACTACCACAGCCTTCCCGATGAGGCGGAAGCACTCGATGCCTTAAAGCGCGTCGGTCTTGAGGAGCGCGCTCGACATCTCCCCAACCAGTTGTCGGGCGGCGAACAGCAGCGCGTCTGTATCGCGCGCGCTCTGATCAACAGGCCTCAGCTGATTTTAGCTGACGAGCCGACGGGCAACCTTGACGAAGCCAATGAGCTGAAGGTGCTTGAACTGCTCCGCGAACTGCATCAGGAAGGACGTACGGTTATTGTTGTGACCCATGACCCTGAAGTCGCGCAGCAGGCCCGACGCACGATCGTACTCGAGCATGGCCGTGTTCACGAGATTCGTGACAACGCCCTCGCTCATCAGGCGTAACCTTGATGCAAGGCGTGAAGAACAGGAAAGGCACGAAAGGCAGAAACGGGATGAAAGGAGGCGATGGGATGCGCCCGGAAGCGCAGAAGGGCTGGGCTTGGATTTCAACACGAATGCCAACACGAATTTCAACACGAATGCTGTTGACCATAATGGTTTTATTGGCCTTGGGAGTCTTGGCCATTTTGCCTGCCTGCGGCGTAGGGGCAACCGGCCGTCCCTTACTTGAAATACACGAAAATGAGGATTTTGAGGAATTCGTAGCAGGCAGCGACATCTTTTGCCTGGGGTGCCACTCCCGGGGGAGTATCGATCAGGCAACCCGTGACTACGATGGCGAGACTGGAGTCAGCCTCCACGAACCCCCGGCCGACCATGTACTGGGAACCTGCACCTCATGTCATCGCCCCGACGACCTTCCGGTCATGACCTGCAATCAAGCTGGCTGCCACGACTATATTCTCCCTGAAAACTGGGTTGCCTCGTCCTAAACGTGGCTGTCTCATCCTCAATGCAAGGCGACGCGAGTACGCCCTCTCTTTCAGGGCAACGCAATAGAAACGCATAGCTTCCCCTTTCAACGCAGTCATAACACACCCATAACGGTTTTGCCGATTGCCCGACACCGCCGTAACAGCCCTGCTGTTCAAACCTGAGCGCACACTAGGATAGCAAGAGGGTCCTGGAAGCTGCAGCGTTTCCGCGGACGCTCATCGAACAGGCAAGCTAGAGAAGAGGTGCGTGCTATGAAAAAAGAGCGAGGGAGGGTGACGCGGGTAGGCGTAAGGCCAATACGCGTTGTCACACACGCGACATTTACAGGCAGCGGAGTTGTCGCCCGGCAGGCATGGAGCCGGATGCGGAAACTCGTTGCCACCATGCTCGCCACCTTACTTGTCGCCACAATGCTCCTTATCCCCGTGTCGACCCTCACGGCAACATCGGCACAGGCGGCCGAAGGCGATTGGATAGCGGCTGGTATGCCTTCTCATCTGGGCGAAATCTATAGCAAGTATCATGCGGTACAGAATCCAGACATGCCTGAAACATACAACGACTACGCGGTCAATGCGAGCAATCTTCTGTATTACTCAACAAAAGACCATCATACCGTCTATTGCATTGAGATCAATGAGCATCTGTACTACGGAAATCCAGAAGAATCAACAACGCCCCCATCAAAGTTTGCTGACGCAACCAAGCAGAAACTCCTTACCTACCTACTCGCCAAAGGAGAGCGTTTTCACCTGCCTACCGAAGAAAGTGTAAAGAATCAGACCGCAACTCAGATTGCCATATGGCTGCTTTCCGATGATCTACAAGACAACGCAAAAGTCCTCGACCTCGTCTGCGGCCCGGCAACCGGCAGTCAGCCAGACACGGAGGCATTTGCGCCTACTCTCGAGGTCGGTCGCATGGCACGAGCCTTACTTGCGGATGCCAAGGCCTTTGTTGACGGCGGCGGGGATGTCAGCGCCTTACTCGGTGGCATGCCTCCCTCGTTTACGTCCTTTACAGAGGAAGATGCTACCGTCTGGCCTATGAAGGTGGCGCAAGGGGGTGGTTACGAGGCAGACCTGGAAGATGAATATGGAGCCCTTCTGAACGATTGGAATACCTATCTCAAAGTCGTTGACGACGCAGGTATGCAAATCACGGCTAACGAAAACACCTTACACATCAGCGGAAATCTGGAGGCAGACAAAGAATACCTCATCCAGATGACGGGTCCCTACAGCGGCTATGAGGTTTCTTATCTGAAGAGCAACGTGCCTTCGAAAACTATTCAACAGATGTCGCGATTCGCACGGATCAACGATACCTTGGTGCCAATCTACTTCAAAGTCAAGATTGATACGGGAGGTGGCCCTGTCGATCCACCGAACCCGCCTAATCCACCTAATCCACCTAATCCGCCAACACCGCCGAACCCGCCAACACCGCCCGGTAAAGGAACGCTTCCTAAAACAGGTGACACGCTGCCGATCGGATTTCTGGCACTCTTGCTGGGAGGCGCAACCGTCGCGTTCATAGTGGCAGGTCGTCTGAGGAAGCAGAGTGCGCCTCTGAAAGAGGACGTTGAGCAGCTTGGAGAGCAAACAGATTCGCAGAACATGGCAGCAACAGACGTCTCGCAAGACCACGATGCCGACTCGCACCACCAGATCGAGTAATACAACATAAAAGAGGGTGGTGGTTTTTGTGCAATCCTTACCGCAGCCTCTGTAATACATAAGGAGCATTTGACCCCCGAAACAGCAGCTGAGATGCCGTTTTGGGGGTCGCTTCAGGTTTGGCAGGGATGGCACGGTCTCAAAATAGCCACAGATATCGTAGGGCCCACGACTGGTGTACTGCCTGACTGACTCCCCGCCAAGGACAGACACGGACAAACCAGCTGGTTCCGCCAAGCATAGGGGCGGGCATGGTAACCGTCCGTTCGTCTGTAGGGGCGGGCTCTGACCGCCCGCTTAGGCAGAGAAGATTTTCGTGCCCGTGCGGGCGGACTGATGTCCGCCCCTCGTTGCCATGAGGCACCTAAACTCATTGCATCTCTGGCCCCCTGAGGGGGATGACTGGTTCTCTGATACCGTTGCCACTGCGTCTTCGTATTCTCCATCTACAACAACGTTGGCCCAAAAACGCCTTGGCGTTACTCTTCAGTATCCTGCACTTTTGGTCCACTGCCCAGCACGGCATGAAACACAATGAGTGCGATGGCAAAGGCCGTTACTCCAAAGACCATGATTGAGACCAGGTTCCACAAAGGCGCGGTAAACATGTCTGTCAGATACAGAAAGGCAAAGGGTCCCGGATCACTCAAGGCCGAGGAGAAATTTTCATCAATGACGGCAGCTCTTGCGACATTCACGGCAAACAGCAACGCGGCCGACACGACCGAAACCGCAAGGAGAACGATAACCCGTGTCTTTGTGAAAACGGCCCGGTAGTTGATGGGGAACCCAAAGCCCTTGCCCAGGACAAGCACATAGATAAACGGCAAAAGCAGGAAGAACAACACATCACTCATGGCCTGCAACACCCAACCGAGGACCGAAGAGACGGAGGGGATGACTACGGTCACAAAGGCAGCTGCAACGATGAGAACCGAGAGAGCAATCGCAACAAGCAGAGCCCTGCCCCAATGAGGAGGCTCATCATGTGCAAGCAGATGAGCGAACAGTGCAGGAGGAGCAAAGAAGAGCACCGTCCAAAACACCATCCCGGTGAAAAGCGTCTGAAAGAGCGAGGGGCTACCTACAGGGTCAATCATATATGCAAAGATGAACACGGCGAAAAACACTGCCACATATACGGTAAATTTCCGCCTTATCACCGTTCGTTTACCTGCCTCAAGGCCATCAATGTCCTCAAAGCCATCACCCGACGCGCCTTCCTCCCCGCCCGATGATTCGTAAAGCTTGTCTTGGCGTCTTTTTGCACCGACAAGCACGATACTTCCGAGAAGAAGTATGGCACAGAGCGAAAAGCGATCAATTGTACTGGAAATCAAAACGTACCAATTGGTGTTTGCCGGGTCGGTCTGAGCAAGGTGCATCAACAGAAAGGTACCAATGGTTCCAAAAATCGCTATCGCGGCATTCACGATCAGGAAATTGAGCGCGAACCTGCCTTCAAACAGTGACCCGAACGTAACCCGAAATCCAAACCCATACTTGAGCATGAGCCCCAGGTAGAGAAAAACAACCAGTGCATTGAAATAATAAACCAGGAAAAACGCAAATGGCTGGCCGAAGGGAGCAGTCCCCATCGTGTTGAGGACAAGGCTGATGAAATTGAAATAGTAATAGAGTAGACC
>JAIRXA010000092.1 GCA_031268525.1 Coriobacteriales bacterium
AAAAGGGCTTTGACTACCTTCCCGCCGCCGTGCCCTGCCCCTATCGACTGGTTCTGACGACCAATTACGTTGGTTTCACCGGCGGCTTACGCGTCATTGAGGATATCTACGATGTGGCCTTGAGCACGTATGCCTGATTGGGACGGACGGGGTACTTCAGGGAACGGATCAGGGGATGGATAACGGCACGGATCAGGGAACGGATCACGGCACGGGTCATGGGACGAGCAGGGGACGAACGAACGGATCACTGCACGGCACGAATCACAGGAGGTAGAGCATGGCACATCGCGTGGCGCTGACCAGCAGAGACGGCAAGGTCGTGCAGGAGCACTTCGGGCACGCCAACGCCTTTCATATCGTCGATCTCGATAGCGCAGGCTACCGCTATGTGGAGAGCCGCGAGATTGAGCCGCGCTGTACGGGAGAGTACCCCGATCAGCAGCCCCATGACGACTCGCGTTTCGCCCCGGCGCTCGCACTGTTGGCGGATTGCGATGCGGTCGTGACCGCTCAGATTGGTCCCGGTGCGTCGGATTATGTGATCAGCCACGGACTGCGTGTCTTTGAGGCGCGGGGCTTTGTCGACGACATACTCAAGGAACTCATAGCCAGTAGTCTGTTGGATGAGGGGGAGTAGATCATGGTCATCAGGGAACTGCACAAAACCCATCCTATTGTGAAGGGTCAAGCAGGAACGCAGGAGGGCGGATGCAGCGCTGCCCTGAACAAACTTGCCTCACAACACCCCTGCTTTGCTCTTGGCAAACCCAACAACAAGGGACGGATACACCTGCCGGTTTCGCCGGGTTGTAATATCGCCTGCCGCTTCTGCGAGCGCTCGATAAACGCCTATGAGCAGCGCCCCGGCGTCACTGCCGAGGTCATTCGCCCCGACGAGGTCGTTGAACTTGTCGGCGAGGCGGTGGCGCTGGCGCCTGAGTTAACCGTCGTCGGCATCGCTGGCCCCGGCGACACATTGGCAACGCCCTATGCGATCGAGACCTTCCGTCTGGTGAAGGAGCAGTTTCCACAGCTTTTGCGTTGTATGTCGACCAATGGTCTGCTACTGGAAGACCGGATCGAGGAGTTGGTGGAGGTCGGTGTGGACACGCTCACCGTTACGGTCAATGAGGTCGACCCAACACGGCTCGTGCAGATCAACGACTACGTGGTGTATGAGGGTCGTCAGTATCGCGGCATTGAGGCGGCTGAGTTGCTGATCTCCAAACAGCTTGCAGGCATTCGAGCCGCCGCCGCACGCGGCTTGATGATCAAGGTCAATACCGTACTGGTGCCCGGCATCAATGATCGGCGCATCGGCGTGATCGCCCAGACGGTCAAGGCCGCGGGTGCCGGTCTGTACAATCTCATTCCGCTCATACCCAATGCTCAGATGAGCAGGCTTGCGGCTCCCACCTGCGCACAGATTGACGCTGCTCGCAGCGATGCTGAGGCGCATATCGCCGTCTTTCGTCATTGTCAGCACTGCCGCGCTGACGCTATTGGTGTCCCCGGGGGCAAGGACTATGGGGATCAGATCTGGCGTCGACGCGTAAGTCAGGCCAACACCTTCTCTCACGGCTGATTGTAGGGGCGGGCTCTGACCGCCCGGTGGGTACGAAAATCCTCTCTTCTTACGCGGGCGGTCAAAGCCTGCCCCTACACCTTGCGGAACCTGTGAGCCCGCCCCTCGTACAATCAGTCCAGGCTTGACAAAGTGCAGCCCCTTCTCTACACTCTTAACTGTAGTAATATTGTAAGTTTGCTAAAATTATAGCAAGGTGGATGCAGATATGACCGTCGTTGGAACGACAGACTCCCTACCCAGAAATGGGCTTGCTGGTGAGGGCATGTGTATGCCCAGGCACCTGCGCGCTTAAGTCTCGCGCGGGTGCGACCTATCGCTTCGTACGCTTCGTATGCTTCGCAGCAATCAGACAGCTCAACAGCTTAACAATTCAATAATTGAACAATCCAAGAAGGCCCCTAACACCAGAAAGGTTACGGCCATGTCTTTCTCAAACCAAAACGCTTTATCGCGCAGAGATTTCCTTCGTTTTACCAGCAGTGTTGGCGCAAGTACCCTCGCCGTCGGGTCGCTGACCTCCCTTTTCGGCTGCTCCAAGGGCGAAACAACCGGTGGCGAGGCGGCAGCCGCGACTGCAAGCGGCGGCAACTACCCGAGCGGCGCAGCTGTCGAGGCGGGGGATGTCGTCCTCTACAACGCTACCCAAAACGACTATCCACCCTTCACCTTTCTGGACACGGATGGCTCACTGGCGGGCCTGGATGCCGATTTTGTTCGCGAGCTCGATACCCGCCTTGTGGGCTATACCATCGAGCATGTCATGGCATCGGATAATGGCCTACTCGGCGTCGACTCCGGACGTTTTGACCTGATGATTGACCAGATGGCGATCACGCCAGAACGCGAGCAGACCTACCTGTTCTCCGAGCCCTATTTCACCGCCCAGACCGTCATCGTGGTACAGAAAGGCAATCCGCTGGGTATCCAATCGCTGGACGATCTCGCTGGGCATAAGGCAGCCGGACAGCCGGGCAGCTCCTACACGACCATCCTCGAGCGCTATAATACCGAGCATCCCGACAGTCCCATCGAGATACTCTATGGCGACTACGATACCGGCCAGGAATTTGAGCAGATCGAGAAGGGAATCGTCGATGCTGTTGTTGAGGATCCGGTGATGACCCGCGCCTACATCAGCGACCTTGGCAGTCAGGTCGAGATCGTCGGTGAGCCCGTGGCGACCGAACCTATCGCCATCGTGCTCGCCAAAAACGACCACGGAGCCGAGCTCAAGGCACTTCTTGACCCGATCATCATCGAGCTTATCGCCGACGGCACGATCAGCCAGCTCTCTGAGCAGTGGCTTGAGCAGGACTTCACACCGCGCCGCTGAGCTGAGCAGGACTTCACGCCGCGTCGCTGAGCCGCGCCGCTGAGGATACTCCCATCGTGTGCCACCGACTGTATGCACCGACTGTATGCACCGACTGTACGCACCAACGCTAAGGACGAATCGTGAACCAAAACCTCGACTTCGGCTTCATCTGGGATACCGGCCTGCTGCTTCTGGAACGGCTGCCGACGACCCTGCTGATCTCCTTCGTACCCATGATCTGCGGTACGCTGCTGGCGATCGGCATCGCGCTGGTGCGTATCTACCGGATTCCGGTCATCAACCAGATGTGTATCCTGTATGTCTCCTTCATTCGCGGCACGCCAACTATCGTCCAATTGCTGCTGGTCTTCTATGGTTTACCCTGGGCGACTCAGGCGCTCGTAGGGCTCGTCAACCCGAGCTGGGCCTTCGACTTCAACAAGATGCCCGCCGAGACCTTCGCGATTGTCGCTCTGACGATCGCGACCTCGGCCTACTCGTCCGAACTGCTGCGCTCCGCCATCGAGTCGGTGGACCGCGGACAACTCGAAGCCGCCGAGTCCATCGGGCTGCGTCCCTGGCAGGTCATGGTCAAGATCGTCTTCCCTCAGGCCGCGCTCAACGCCCTGCCCAACCTCGGCAACACTCTGCTCGGCCTCATCAAGGATTCCAGCCTGGCATTCACCGTGAGCGTCGTCGACATCATGGGCATGGCTAAGATCGTCGGAGCTCGCTCCCTGCGCTTTTTGGAGTGTTATTTTGCGGTCTCGATCATCTATTGGATCGTCTGTATCGTCGTGGAGCTGGTCGTCAAGCTCGCCGAGCGACGCCTGAGTGTGTCACGCAGGAGCTTGGCGCAATGATACGCTTGACCGGTTTGGAGAAGAGTTTCGATGGCGTCCCTGTCCTCAAGGGCATCGATCTGGAAGTCGCTACCGGTTCGGTCGTGGCCGTGCTCGGCCCCTCGGGTTCGGGCAAATCCACGCTGTTGCGTTGCATCAACTTCCTCGAACGTCCACAGAAAGGTATCATCGAAGTCGGCGATGTGCGGGTCGACGCGGAGCAAGCTTCCAAAGCCGATATTCTGGCTCTGCGCCAGCAGACGGCGATGGTTTTTCAGCAGTTCAACCTGTTTAAGAACCTTACGGTGTTGAGAAACGTGACACTCGGTCTGACCGAGGCGCGCAAGATGTCTCGGATAGAGGCCGAGGCATTGGCTCGGGAGGTTTTGGAGACGGTCGGGCTGACCGAGAAGTTTAAGGCCTACCCCTCGCAACTTTCCGGTGGCCAGCAGCAGCGCGTTGCCATCGCTCGGGCGCTCGCGCTGAAACCCGAGGTCCTGCTCTTCGACGAGCCGACCTCGGCACTCGACCCCGAGCTCGCCGAAGATGTCTTACAGTGCATCAAAGATGTTGCGGAGAGGGGAAACACGTTGTTATTGGTCACCCACGAAATCGGTTTCGCCTACGAGGTCGCCGACCGCATCGTGCTGATCGACGGCGGTGAGATCAGCGAACAGGCGCCCACCAAGGAGTTCTTCCACAATCCGCAGACCGAGCGGGGCAAGCAATTCCTGATCAACGCCATGAAGCGCTTCATCATCGCGACCGACGTGATTCCAAAGGAAGAAGGGGAGGGGATATGAATCGGGCAGGCTCGGCCTCGGCGCACCAGAGACAGGCAGGCTCGGCCTCAGTACGTCAGACGCCCACAGCCTCAGTACGTCAGACGCATGCAGCCTCAGGACATCCGACGCTTGCGGCCTCAACGCGTCAGACGCATGCGGACTCAGCGCTCCAGCAGGCTGTGGAGACGGCCCTGACTTTTCCCGCCGATCTCGACGAGCGGATTGCCCGCCACCTGCGCTTCTGGGGGCCTGCCTACGAGGGCGAGGGGCTGTACGTCATCGCACGGGCGCCGCGTGCTGGCTGGGAGAAGGCGACTCGACTCGACGCGGCCAAGCCTGTGCCGTCCTCTCTGCATGAGCAGTGGCTCGATGTCGATTTCGCTCTCAGAAAACTCGAATATGAACTGGCAAGTGTCTATCTCGGTGGCGACGGTCTGCCCATTGCCATGCCAAACCTCGGACCAGGTATCATCCCCGGTCTGGTCGGCCATCCCTTTGCTCTGACGCAGCGCAGCATCTGGTTTGATCAGAACCCCTTCGACGACCCCGCCGCCCTTGCTGATCTGCACTTCGATCCGAATACGGAGTTCTATCGCGTCTACACCGAATTTAACGATCGACTGCTGGAGCGTGCAGAGGGACGCTACTTTGTCGCGCAAAGCGACTTCGGAAGCTGCTTCGATACGCTGGCCTCCCTCTTGCGGCGCGACGATCTACTCGCTGAGGTGGCGCTCGATCCCGCTCGGGTGAGCGCCTGGATCGGAGGCTTGTTCGGCCTCTGGGACGATGCTCTGCGCGCCAACCGCGAGCTGATCTCGACGCGACAGCCTTTGCAATCAAACTGGATACCGCTCGTCAACGACCGCATCTGGTACTCACTGATCAGCGAGGTCTCCTCGATGATCTCACGACAGGCATATGAGGAAATCGCGCTGCCCGCCCTGCTCCGCGAGGCCGCGCAATTCGAGCAGGTGATCTTCAATCTCGACGGTGACACGGCCGCGCGTCATGTGGACCTGGTCTGCACGATACCGCAGCTCCATGCGATCTTCTGGGCTCCGACCGTCAAGTATTCGCGCGAGCGCCCCTTCTATCAGGATCTGCTCGCCCCCGAATCGTTGGCCGTCTGCCGCACGGTGCAGGAGCACGCCAAACTGCTCATCGATGGCATCCAGCCCTGGCAGCTTGCCGACTTCCTCAAACAGGTCTCGCCTGACGGCCTGTTCCTCATTGTGGATTGTGGGAGTCAGATTGAGGCGGAGGAGGTGCTCGCAAGCCTGCGTCGCTGGATACACTGAGGTAGGTGTCCGCAGGGACAAAATGGTAGGTTCCGCAAGGACACAATGGCAGGTTCCGCAAGGTGTAGGGGCGGGCTTTGACCGCCCGCTCGAGCACGAAAATCCTCTCTACCCACGCGGGCGGACTGATGTCCGCCCCTACGGGTACACCCCCTGTTCGCCAACCTGCATTCTATGCATCGGAAAAATAGACTAGTAGAAATGGGAATAATCGGCTAGTAGAGTGTGACACTGGGGACGGCGGGTTTTTTACACAACCTGCCGTCCCCGTTGTCAAAACCGTTGTCATACGTTGTCATAACAAATGCATCGTAATAAAGTAAAAGCTATTCCTCTGATGAAGCGTTTGGCGCGCCTGCTGTTTCGGCGAGGTTGATTAGCTCTTGTCTCGAATGGATATCGAGTTTGCTATAAATACGCGAAATGTGTGTTTTGACGGTTCCTTCTGAGAGTACGAGCTTTTCGCTGATATAAGGAGCGCTACGCCCGCGGGCAAGCATAACGAAGACCTCGCACTCTCGAGCGGTTAAGCCTCTTTCCTTGGCAACTGCCAAGATTTGGTCATCGGATAAACCTTCGCTTGTGCTTGCGGGCTCAGTTTTGACTACTTTGCTCATTATACTGGGCATTAAAGCTGCGAGAATGACAAAGAGATAGCCAACCAGAAGAATGAGTATCCCCGTTGTATTCATTGGCTCAAAGAATAATGAGGAGCTAATAGGTAACAACCCTGAAGAATGCAGGATGCAAAGAACAAGCCCGTAGATAGATAAGGAGTTTATGCCCGTTTGCCTTGCAACATCAAGGGCAATAGTGAACGTTAGGCAGTGACACAGCATGCGACAGGTCCAAGCAATGATAAAAACGATCTCATCGGTT
>JAIRXA010000126.1 GCA_031268525.1 Coriobacteriales bacterium
GCTCCCTTGTCGTCCGCGAGCGCGATGAGCAGGTGCTCGGTCGTGGTAAAGCTGTCTTCCATGCGGGCCGCGATCTTCTCCGCGTTGTCGATGACCTGCGTAAAGCGCTGCGAGGGCGGCGTGACGCCCATCACCCGACTGCCCGTAACACGGGGCGCTGCCTCAATCTCGGCGACGACGGCCTTGTTGACGGCCTCGGGTGCCGCGCCCACACGCTCGATGATGCTGTTGAGGTTGCCTTCGCCCGAGTCGAGCAGGGCTTTGAGCAGATGCTCAGGCTCCAGAGCCGCTGCATCATGGTCGGCAGCGATGCCCATCGCCTGTTGGAATGCCTCCTGTGAGGAGACTGCGAGTTTATCTAAACGCATGATCGTGCCTTTCTTGGCTCATTCCTGTTTGGGTCGTTCTTGAGGTCGTACCTCGGGTCGCTCCGGCTGCGCTCATTCCGGCTTGGCTCATTCCTGTGCGTCCGTTATCTGCCAGAGGCGAATCGCCTGCGAGTCGCTGCGTACCAGAGCGGTTACCCGTTTGCGCATCTCGTACTCGTGCACGCGCGCCTCCAAACGCACGACGCGACGACGCAGGCTCTCGGCCTCGGCCTCTTTCTTCGCGAACCGTTGTTCAAGGTCGATGATGCGCATGACTCCGGCGAGGTTGATGCCCTCATCGGTGAGTTGGCCGATCAGCTCGAGATGCTCAATGTCTGCCTGCGAGTACAGGCGTGTGTTGCCAGCCGAACGCTTGGGCGACACCAGACCCTTGGCCTCGTAAATGCGTAAGGTCTGGGGATGCACGCCAGCCAGCTCGGCAGCGACACTGATCATATACAGCGGGCGGGTGCGGTCGTGTGCGCTCATGATGCCTCGCCTTCATCTGTCATCACCGCTGCACCATCCGCTGGGGCTGCGGAGCCTACTGATGGATCGGAGCTTGCCGGGCCGCCCGTTGGAGCTGCGGAGCCTACTGATGGAGCACCATCCGCTGGGGCTGCGTTCACTGAGACGGAACTCGCTCCGATCGCTTTTGCAATCGCAGGGCGAATGTCAAAACCACTCGGGTCGCTGGCGACGGCAAAGGCCTCCAACGCCGCCTTCTGGCCCTCGTTGAGTTTTGCTGGCAGCGTGAGATGCGCCTGCACCCGCAGCTCTCCAAAACCCTCGCCCTTCACCCTCGGGGCACCCTTGCTCTTGATGACGAAGGTTTTACCATCCTTCGTATCTGCGGGGATACGCAGTTTAACCCGACTACCATCTGGAGCTGGCACCATGATTGAGGCGCCCAGTGTGGCCTCGGCCACACTGATCGGCAGATCGATCAGGACGTTGGCTCCCTTACGAGCGTACAGCGAATGTGGCTTGATCTCGGTTGCGATCACCAGATCGCCAGCCTCACCGCCATCGACACCCGGCGAACCCTTGCCCTTGTAGCGCAGCTTGCCACCGGGCACGGCGCCTGCGGGCACTTTGACGTCGATGACCTGCTCACCGCCACCCTCGATACGGATGGTCACGCGCTTCTCTGCGCCGACAAAAGCCTCCTCAAAGCTGACCTCCAGAGTCACATGAACCTCGCGGCCTTTCTGCGCACGCTGCGTCTGGGCTCCGTTGAAGTCCCAGCCAGTTCCAAACGCACCTTCCCCGTGGGCCATGCGCGAAAAAATGTCACCGATGCCACCGAGGTTGCCCAGATCAACATTGTTGATGACCGTACGCCAGCCGCCCTGACCGCCGCCGACGCCACCGCCAAAGCCCGCACCCCGACCGGCCGCACCAGCCGCTCCCCGGCCAGCGCCGCCCATGCCACCAGTAAAGGCGCCGTACCTGAGCATCGTGTCATAGTCCTCGCGCCGCTGCCTGTCAGACAGCGTGTCGTAGGCCTCGCTGACTTCCTTGAACTTCGCCTCATCACCACCCGTATCAGGGTGGTGTTTACGCGCCAACTTCTTAAAGGCTTTCTTTATCTCATCGGCGGAGGCGTTCTGCTTCACGCCGAGTATGTCGTAGTAGTTTTTCTCCGTAACCATTATTTCTCTTCTCTGGGCTTGCCTCCGGTCGAGACCACCACCATGGCAGGGCGCAGAACGCGGTCGGCCATCTGGTAGCCCTTCTGGTAGACCTGCGTCACCGTCTCATCGGGCAAATGAGCGTCTTCGGTCTTGCCGACCGCCTGATGCAGATGGGCGTCAAAGGCCTCGTCCACGGGATCGATCACCTGCAAGCCTTCTTTTGCCAGCACTTCGCTGAGCTTGGCAAAGACCGCGGCGATTCCTTCTCGCAGAGCGGTCTCGTTGCTTGTTTCGCTGTGCTCGATAGCACGTTCCAAATCGTCAACAACCGGCAACAGACTTTCCATCAGACGCTCAGTCGCACGCCTGCGCTCCTGCTCACGCTCGGTGGCCGTACGCTTGCGAAAATTGTCCCACTCCGCCTGCAGACGCTGAAAACGATCGCGCAGTTCCGTCGCTTCCGCCTGGCTCTGTTCAAGCTGTGCCGCTGCCGTCTGACTCTGACTCTGCTCAAGCTCCGTCAGCTCGTCGCTGATCTCATGAGCGACAGCCTCAAGATCGACTTCGTTGAGCATATCCTCCAGAGAGTAGTCCTCTTGATTATCTTCTTTCTTTCTGGCAACCATAGTATTTCTCTCTCATTACTTGTCCTCGTCGCCCTCGACGACCTCATACTCAGCTTCCACAACCTCATCGCCACTGCCACTGTCGGCAGCACCCTCAGCACCACTCGTGGCACCCTCGGCGGCCCCGGCCTCAGCCTGCGCATCGGCATAGACAATCTCGGCCAGCTTGTAGGAAGCCTGCTGCAGCGCCTCGGTCTTTGCCTTGATCTCGTCGATATCGCTGCCTTCAAGCGCCTTCTTCAGATCGTCAATGGCCGCGCTTACGGAGGTCTTGGTTTCTTCTGGCACCTTCTCACCCAGATCAGTCATGGTCTTCTCGGTCGCATAGGTCAGGCTCTCCGCGGTATTGCGCACCTCGACCTCGGCCTTGCGAGCAGCGTCTTCCTCAGCGTGCGCCTCGGCGTCGGTAACCATACGATCAACCTCGCTATCGCTCAGTGCCGTGGAGCCGGAGATGGTGATCTTCTGCTCCTTGCCGGTGCCCTTGTCCTTGGCAGAAACGTTCACAATACCGTTGGCATCGATGTCGAAGGTGACCTCGATCATCGGTATGCCACGCGGCGCAGGCGGAATATCGGTGAGATGAAACTTGCCCAGCGTCTTATTGCCGGCAGCCATCTCGCGCTCGCCCTGCAGGACGTGGATCTCCACCGAGGTCTGTCCGTCGGCTGCCGTCGAGTATATCTCGGCGCGACGTGTTGGGATCGTGGTGTT
>JAIRXA010000190.1 GCA_031268525.1 Coriobacteriales bacterium
CCCGGCAGGCACATCACCGAAGACATCGTCTGAGGGGATCACTTCAGCCAGGTCGGGCACCGTCATGACCCTGTGCGAACGCTCCCGTGCCCAGTTGAGCGCCTGGTTGCGCGCTACCACCGCGAGCCAGGGTTTCAAGCGACTATCCGCTCGCAGGCGCGGGGCCGTGCGCCACAGGGCGACGAATACGTCGGAAACAAGCTCCTCGCAGTCCTCCGAGCGCAGTTGACCGCGTGCGTCGTCCAGAGTGTGCCGCACGACGGCGGCGACATAGCCACCATACTCGTCGATGGCTCGCTCAAGGGCCTGCCTGTCGCCTTTTCTCAAAGCCTTGAGAAGACGGCGATCCGAATCGGGTGAATTCATAACCTGCCTTTCTTATCCAAGAGAGCCGACAGTATGACATGTCGATAACAGGAACACCAAAAGAGCAGTTCTGGTTGCGGGATGTGCACGCTTTGTAGGGCAGCCATCCCTTCGTTTCTGTGAAATCGGTGTTAATTCCTGCATATCCCGTATATCGAGTCTAGGCAATCCGACGACAATGCAATAAAATCAATGAAGGTTGGAGAAAGAGTTTGCAGTCTTGGCGTTCGTCGCTCTCGAGGAATCGGTATGCCTTGACTCTGCAAACCATGACGATGCCCGAGGGCATCACAGGGAAGAAATGAGGAAGAAACGATGAAGAAGAAGGTATTGGCGCTTGTACTGGCGCTGGCATTGATGCTCACGATGCTGGCTGGTTGCGGCACACCCGCGTCGCAGGAGGGAAACACGACACCGGAGGGCGGCACCGATGCTGGTACGGCGATCACTCTCGACACGATCAAGGTTGGATTCGTGCACGTCTCTGATCAAAGCGACATGGGTTACACCTACAATCATGATATCGGCACGCAGGAAATGCAGGCAGCACTCGGTCTGCGCGATGACCAGATCATCAACAAGTTCAATATCCCCGAGGGTGCTGAATGCGCGGCGGCGCTGCAGGAGTTGATCGATCAGGGTTGCAACATCATCTTCGCGACGAGCTTTGGTTTTGAGGATTACGTCAAGGAGGCTGCCGCCGCGAACCCCGATGTGCAGTTCTGCCATGCCACCGGCTATCAGGCTGCCGGCTCGGGCCTGTCGAACTTCCACAACTATTTTGCCTCTGTCTATGAAGCGCGCTACCTGGCAGGAATCGCGGCGGGCCTAAAGACCGAGACCAACAGGCTCGGCTACGTTGCCGCTTTCCCCTTTGCTGAGGTCATCAGCGGCTATACCGCCTTCTACCTCGGTGCCAAGAGCGTTAATCCCGACGTGACGATGGACGTCATGTATACCAATTCGTGGAATGATCCAACCGTCGAGGCCCAGGTCGCCAAGGCGCTCATCGAGCGCGGTTGCGACGTCATCTCCCAGCACTCTGATTCCACGGCACCAGCGACGACCGCGGAAGAAAACGGCGTGTGGCAGGTTGGCTACAACAACGACATGATCCCCGCTGCGCCAGACGCTTCGCTGATCTCGGCGCGTATCAACTGGGGCATCTATGTCACGGAAGCCGTACAGACGCTTCTCGACGGTGGGCAAATCCCGGTTGACTGGTGTAAGGGCCTTGCTGACGGCGCGGTCTACCTCTCGCCTCTGAATGCCGCAATTGCCGCAGATGGCACACAGGCTGCCATTTCTGATGCCGAGGCAAAGTTGCTTTCTGGTGAGGTGCACGTCTTCGGTGGCCCCCTGACAGGCAACGGCGTTGATTTTGACGGTAACCCCATCTCCATCGACATCCCCGCTGGCGATTACTATCATGAACAGGAGGAGGCCTCGGCGCCTTCCTGGGGCTACGTTGTGCCCGGGTGCACGGTGATCGAATAAAGCTTTCCCATCGGAGGGGCGGGTTGTCTGACCTGCCCCCTGGTTCTTGCAATCCGACGAAGGGGTCAGTCGCGTGAATGACGATAATCATGCCATCCAGATGGAGGGCATCCATAAGTTCTTTGGCAAGGTTCATGCAAATAAAGACGTGCATCTCGATCTGCGCACGGGCGAGATACTCGCGCTGCTTGGCGAGAATGGCAGCGGTAAGACGACTCTGGTGAACATGCTTTCGGGCGTCTATTTTCCCGATCATGGCGAGATATCCGTGCATGGTCGTCCGGTGACCATCCGATCGCCCAGGGACGCATTCGATCTCGGTATCGGCATGATCCACCAGCATTTCAAGCTGATACCGGTGCTCACGGCGGCGGAAAACATCGCACTGGGCTTCGGCGAGGGACTGACCATAAGCCGCAAACGCATCAACGCTGAGGTCGCCGAACTTGCGGCACGCTATGGTTTTGAGCTTGATCCAACTCAGAAAGTCTACGATATGTCTGTTT
The DNA here is from genome assembly GCA_031268525.1 of Coriobacteriales bacterium. Classification (GTDB taxonomy): domain Bacteria; phylum Actinomycetota; class Coriobacteriia; order Coriobacteriales; family UBA8131; genus JAIRXA01. The sequence goes on from JAIRXA010000190.1 coordinate 2,370, forward strand.
CGCAGAAACAGACCATCGAGATCATCAAGGTGCTCTATCGCGGCGCGGACATCCTGATCCTGGACGAACCGACCGCCGTACTCACGCCCCTTGAGACCGAAAAACTCTTCGCGGTTCTGCGCAACATGAAGGCCGACGGCAAATCGATCATCATCATCACCCACAAGCTCAACGAGGTTTTGGCAATCTCAGATCGCGTTGAGATACTGCGTAAGGGCGAGTTCATCGGCGTTGTGAAGACTGCCAATACCAATCAGACGCAGCTTACCGAGATGATGGTTGGACGCCCGGTCTCGCTGAGTATCGAGCGCCCTGAGCCTGCGACCGAGTGCGACAGGCTTCAGGTCATCGGCCTGACCTGCCTGAATAATGAGGGGGTCAAAACTCTTGACGATGTGAGCTTTGCGGCAAGGTCTGGCGAAATTCTCGGAATAGCAGGTATCGCCGGCAGCGGCCAGAAGGAACTCTGCGAAGCCATTGCCGGCCTGTATCCATCCATCGGAGGATCGGTACTCTACACCAACGATCAAGAGGGAACGCCTGTCCGTGAGCGCATCTTGGGTTTGTCGCCGGACGCCATTGTCAAAAAGGGCATCTCGATGGCCTTCGTGCCTGAGGATCGTTTGGGGATGGGTCTGGTTGCGGCGATGGATATCACAGATAATGTCATGCTACGAAGCTATAAAGACAACAGGGGACCCTTTGTCGATCGCAGAAAGCCAAAGGAGCTGGCCGAGCGCCTCATCAAAGAGCTCGAAATCGTCACGCCAGGTACCTCGACGGCGGTCGGGCGCCTCTCGGGGGGCAACGTCCAAAAGGTTCTGCTTGGTCGTGAAATCGCCTTGCAGCCCGGTGTCCTGATCGTTGCCTATCCAGTGCGCGGCCTGGACATCAATTCCTCATACAAGATATACGATCTGCTCAACGAGCAAAAAGCCCGTGGGGTGGCGGTCATCTTCATCGGCGAGGACCTTGATGTGCTGATGGAGATAGCCGACCGTCTGCTGGTATTGTGTGGCGGCAAGGTAAGCGGCATCGTCGATCCGCGCGAAGTGACCAAGGAGGATGTTGGTTTGATGATGACACAGGTGGCCCAAAATGACGGGGAGGTGGCCGCATGAGCGCAGTGAAGACCAAACGTGAGCCCTTGCTGCGTATGGTCAAGCGCGACGACCTTGCGCCGCGGCGCGCCTGGGCCTTTCGGGGTATCGCCTTTGTGGCTGCCCTGATCACCGGCGGTCTGCTCATTGCCGTGCTCGGTCATAATCCTCTTTTGGTTTACAAGGATATGATCGTTGGCTCCTGGGGGTCGCCAACCGTCATCAAGGAGACGGTCAAGCTCGCGATCCCACTCTTGATCTGCGCCCTCGGTCTGGCATTGGCCTTCAAGATGAAGTTCTGGAACATCGGGGGAGAGGGGCAGGTTATTGTCGGCGCCATTGCGGCTGGCTATTTTGGATTCTTCATGGCCGACTTCCTGACGCGTCCCATGCTGATCGCAGTCATGTTCATCGCTGGCGTACTCGCCGGCGGTATCTATGGTCTGATCCCCGCTTTCTTCAAAGCCAGATGGAACACCAACGAGACCCTCTTCACTCTGATGCTCAACTATGTGGCACTGGCGGTCATCAAGTACCTGATGAACGGCCCCTGGAAGGCCCCGGGTTCCAGCTTTCCCAAGATGCCGATGCTCGTGCCTGGCGGACGCCTGACGACCATCCTCGGGGTACATTGGGGCTGGATACTCGCCCTTATCCTCATCGTCGTCGCCTGGTTCTATTTTAATCGTACCAAGCAGGGCTATGAGCTCGCGGTTGTTGGGGAGAGTGAGAACACCGCGCGTTACGTGGGCATCAATGTCAGGCGCGTCATCATGCGCACGATGTTTCTTTCCGGCGCGCTCTGTGGTCTGGTGGGTTTCCTGCAATTCGCGGGTGCTGACTACACGATCACTGAGGGTATCGCCGGCGGGGTAGGTTTTACGGCCATTACGGTTGCCTGGCTCGCGAAGATGAACCCTTTTGGGATGCTCGTCGTCTCGGTCTTCATCGCGATGCTGGAACGTGGTTCGAATACGATCCAGACCATCTATAAGATTCCTGCTTCAGCCTCCTCGCTGCTCATCGGCATCATCCTGTTTTTCATGCTCGGGTGTGAGTTCTTCATCACGTACCGCCTGGTCTGGCGTGGGAAGGGCGTGGCAGACGCCGAGGACACCAACCCATCCGTGGGGGCTTCCGTAGAGGCGACGGGCGATCCGCCTGTCGAAAAGGGCGATTCCGCAGTCAGAGATTCGGCGGCCAGAGGAGGTGTTGCGTCATGATCGATACCGCGACTGCTCTGCTGATGGCGGCTGTGCTTGCCGGAACACCCCTTTTGCTCGGTGCGCTCGGCGAGATACTTACCGAGAAATCCGGCAACCTCAACCTTGGTGTCGAGGGCATGATGTTCATGGGCGCTATCGCGGGCCTGATCGGTTCCTACTCCTATGAGCAGGCATTGACGGCCGCCGGTTTCGAGCCCAGCGGCGCGATATCCGCGCTGGTTGCTCTCATCGTCTCTTTCCTCGCGGGTGCGTTCGGCGCGCTTATCTATGCCTTTCTGACCATTACGCTGCGTGCCAATCAAAACGTCACCGGTCTGATTCTGACCATCTTTGGCACGGGGTTCGGCAACTTCTTTGGGGAGTACTTCGGGCTGAAGGCCGGAGGCTATGTGACCGTGAGTTCGGTGACGAAGGCAGCCTTCTCACCGATTCATTTTCCGTTGCTCTCCGACATCCCGGTGCTCGGCAAGTTGTTGTTTCAGTATAACTGGATGGTCTATTTCGCCGTCGCGGTGGCGCTGGTGATGTTTTGGTTTTTCAGAAAGTCGCGTTTTGGCCTGAATCTGCGAGCGGTGGGAGAAGATCCTGCGGCCGCCGACGCCGCCGGTATCAGTGTGGCACGCTATCGCTATCTTGCTACGGTCATCGGTGGAGGCATCTGCGGGATCGGTGGCATGTATATGAGCATGGTGACGACCTCCGGCGTCTGGGTGCACGGTTGTGTGACCGGTTATGGCTGGTTGGCTGTGGCCCTGGTTATCTTTGCGACCTGGAGTCCTCTCCGGGGAGTGCTCGTCGCAGTTATCTTTGGTGGACTGATGATCATGCGAATGTACATCACCATCCCTGGCTTGCCCGCACAGATCTACGACATGGTGCCCTATCTGGCCACCATCCTGGTGCTCATCATCACGAGCGTGCGCCAGAGTAAGGAACATGCGATGCCTGCGGGCTGCGGTTTGAACTATTTTCGCGAGGATCGTTAGCGACATGAATGTCTGCGGTGCGCCCGAAAGTTCCTTCGATCTGCTGACCGGTATCGGTATTTCAGCCCCTCAGTTCAGACCGAATGAATGAAGGAATATCATGAGTCTGAAAGAGCAGGGTTGCAACACATCAAGAGTACAGGATAGTGACAAGCTTGGTCTGCTGGCCATACGTGCTGGCGAGATCATGCTGAGGAGTGGCGCGGAGATCTATCGCGTTGAGGACGCCGTGACCGCAATCTGTAAGGCCCGGAATATCCCCTATGTTGAGTGCTTTGCAACGACAACGGGGATATTCCTGTCTTTTGGCGACAGCGCGCCGGGCGGTCAACTCGAAAGCATCATCAAGCGCGTACCCGCTATCTCCACAGATTTGGAGAAGGTCTCGCTGGTCAACGATCTGGTACGGAAGTTCTCGGGTAGCGAGATGAGCGTTGCCGAGGGGCTGACCGCACTGGATAGCGTCGATGCGACGCGGCATTTCAGCCTTGCGGTGCGCCTGATCGCTGCAGCGCTGCTTGCAGCCTTTTTCGCCCTGATGAACAGCGGGGGCTTTGTGGACGGCGCTCTCTCCCTGGGTATAGGCGTGCTCACCTACCTGCTCTCTCTTGGTATCGAGCGTCTTCACATCAATCGCTTCATCGTCATCTTTGTGAGTTGCGCCTTTTGCGCCGCGCTCTCGCTGGTGGCCTTCAATCTGGGCCTCGGAGGCTCGCTTGCCGCAATCATCATCGGCGGTATCACGGTCTTCTTGCCCGGCGTTGCCATCACCAACGCCGTGCGCGACCTGCTGGCGGGAGACATGCTTGCAGGCACCGCACGAGTATCCGAGGCATTGCTCATCACTGTCGCTATCGCCGCCGGTGTGGGCATCCTGCTCCACCTTGCGCCCGCCGCTACTCGCATGGATGTTACCGTCTGGCTGCCGATCCCCCTGCAGTTCGTCTTTGCCATCGTTGGTACACTCGGGGTTTCCATCATCGTCAATATCCCGCGTCGCTACCTTCTGCCGACTTCCCTCATTGCCGCCTGCGGTTGGGCGATCTTCTACAGCTTCATATTTTATGGCAACTCACGTCTGTTTGGCTGTTTTCTGGGCGCATGCCTCGTTGCTCTGCTCGCCGAGGTCTGTGCGCGCCTGTCAAAGGAAGCCGCAACCCTGTTCATCATCCCAGCGATCTTTCCCCTGGTTCCCGGTATTGGCATGTATAACACGATGCTCCAGCTGATTGAAGGCAATTACGATCTGGCCGTGCGCATCGGTGCCGAAGCGTTGTTCATGGCGGGCGGCATCGCTCTGGCTCTGCTCGTCATCATCTCCCTGGCACGCATAGCTCGTGCTGTTGTAAGATGGATCAACGATTCGCTCCGCATGAGAATGTAGGGGCACGGGCAACCCTGCAGGTTCCGCCAGGTGTAGGGGCACGGCAACCCTGCAGGTTCCGCCAGGTGTAGGGGCACGGCAACCCTGCAGGTTCCGCCAGGTGTAGGGGCGGGCTCTGACCGCCCGTGCAAGCACGTATGACGTCCCTTCTCGCTCATGTGTATTGTGGCCGGAATACTGGTATTCTATCTCTGGGTTACTCTAGGTTACTCTAACCGAAGCGGCGTTGTGCTGGTGAATACGGCACTATTTGTGAAGGTCTCGGCTGGCGCATCGCGTCCAGCTCGGCGATACGTGGTGGTACGAAGCGAAAGACGGGTGCTCTGACAGATGGCGGAAATACGAAAGGCGGCTGTGATGGGAGCATCCCCGCAGGTGGTGCTCGCGATTCCTCCACAGGTGACTACGCTGATTGAAGCCTTGGAGGTAGGCGGATTCGAGGCTTGGGTCGTCGGTGGTTGTGTGCGGGATCAGCTTTTGGGCCGTGAGCCAAAGGATTGGGACATTACCACCTCAGCAAAGCCTGGTCAGGCGAAGCGTCTGCTTGGACCCACGGGAGCACGCCTGATCGACACGGGAATAGCGCACGGTACCCTGACCGTCATTCTTGATGGACTGCCCATAGAGCTTACGACCTATCGAGTTGAGGCGCGCTATCTGGACGGAAGACATCCTTCCAAGGTTGATTTCGTTACCAGCCTTACCGAAGACCTTGGGCGGCGCGACTTCACGATGAACGCAATCGCCTGGCATCCTCAGCGCGGGCTTGCCGACCCCTATGGCGGGCAGACCGATATTGCTGCGCGGCTCATTCGCACCGTCGGTGACGCCAATCAGCGCCTGAGCGAGGATGCCCTGCGCATCCTTCGTGCTCTGCGTTTTGCTTCCGAGCTGAGCTTTGCTCTGGCCGATGATCTCGCTGGCGCATTGCATGCAAGATGCCAGCTCTTGGCCAGAGTGGCACCCGAGCGTCTGATGCCCGAGTTGCTGCGTCTTCTGTGTGGCGATGAGGTGCTCGAGGTGCTTTTGGCGTATCCCGATGTCCTGGCGGTTATGATTCCAGAGATCACTGCGACTATCGGCTTTGAGCAGCATACGCCCTACCATGCCTGGGATGTCTGGGAACATACGGCACGAGCCGTCGCAGCCTCCGAACCCGATCCTCTCGTGCGCCTCTCGCTGCTGATGCACGATCTGGGCAAACCCGCCACCTTTTTCACCGGTGAGGATGGCCGGGGGCATTTCTATGGCCATAACATGGTCGGCGAAAAGCTCGCGCGAGCTCGCCTGAGCGCGTTGCGCGCCGACAATGAAACGATCGACGCGGTTGCCGAGATGGTTCGCTGGCATCAGGAAAACATCAAGCCGGAAAATCTCCTACGCTGGCTTAACCGCCTGGGTGAGGAGCATCTGCGCAAACTGCTGGCAGTCAAGCAGGGAGACATGGCGGCACATGCCGGCGATCTGGTAAACGAACGCCTGGAGCGTATCGCGACTACCCGGCAGGCTCTCGAGGATCTCCTTGCAAGCGCGCCAGCCTATCGGCGGGTCGATCTGGCAGTGGATGGTTATGACCTAATGGAACTCGGCTTTGAGCCGGGCAAGCGACTCGGACGGGCTCTCGACGCTCTGCTCGACGCTGTTATTGGAGACTCCGTACCCAACGACCGCGAAGCTCTGCTTATTGCCGCTCGCTCCCTTCTCGCAGATGAAACGCTATAATGAGCCCTACGGCGAACCAGCAAAGCGGTGAGATACCCCTGCAGTGAGGAGGCGGCAATGATGCCAATCGCCGAGAAGCCAAAGATACTCATCATAGATGACCAAAAGGTCAATCTTGAGACTTTGGAGCAGCTGCTGCACAGTGACTACGCGATAATGACTGCCACCGACGGTGACGAGGGCATTCGAATGGCCCTGGCGAAGAACCCCGACCTCATCCTGCTCGACCTCGCGATGCCGGATCCCAATGGGTATACGGTACTCAAGGAGCTCAAAGAATCCGCACAGACCATGCATATGCCGGTCATCATCTTCTCAGGTAACGACGACATTGATGCCGAGGAGAAGAGTTTGCTTTTCGGGGCGGCGGACTACCTCTCCAAACCTCTGCGTCCGATTGTTGTGAAGGCACGTATCCGCACCCAGATCGACAACGTCCGTCTGCGCAGTGAGGTGGCTCGCCTCGATCTGTCGGATATGCTCACGGGCATCGCCAATCTGCGGAGCTTTGAAGTACGTATGAAGATTGAGTGGGCCCATGCCGTGCGCGAGCAGTTGCCGCTCTCACTGCTCTTTATCGATGTGGACGGTTTTCGGGAGTATAACGATCAATTTGGGCATCCCCAGGGAGACGAACTGCTCAAAGAGGTGGCCCGAACCTTGGATGGGACGATCAAGCGTGCCTCCGACCTTGTGGCGCGCATCAGAGGTAAGCTCTTTGGCGTATTGCTGTGGAACACCGATGAGGAGGCTGCCCGAGTGGTTGCCTCGCGCGTACAGGATTCCATCGCCGAGATGGTTGTTCCGACGATCTCGGGCACGTGGACAGCTACGACCGTCAGCATTGGTTTGGCGGCGCGAGTGCCCGAACCGGGAGAAAAGGTCGATCTGCTGGCAAAAAAAGCGCTCGGTAACCTCTCTTCCGCCAGGGACAGGGGCGGCAACCGTCTGGTCGTCGAATAGGACGCTTCCGTAGGACGGGCACGGCAACCATACGTTCGCCCGTAGGGGCGGACATCAGTCCGCCCGCCGAGCGTAGACAGAGGGACGGTCCTTTTGTCTATTAAGCGAGCTTAATAGACAAAAGGACCGTCACTCTGTCTACGTCCCGTCCCTCTGCCTTGCGAAACCTGCGAGTCTATCTGATGTCCGCCCCTACGTCTTGCGGAATCCGCGGGTCTGTCCGTGTCCCCTCTGCCTTGCGGTACCTGCGGGATTGTCTGACCCTGCGCCTTGTCCCCGGCCCTCCTCGCTTCCGCGTCTGAGAGGCAAATTCCTGCACCATTGGTACGACTTAAACCTACAACTCATATCTGCGATGCGTCGGAACCTTGACGCGAGGGGAGGGGTGTTGATAGCGTACTTCACAGTGTAAATGTGACTGTATAAGTAACATTTAAGAAGTCTTTTGCTGATCTGTGTTTTATGGGTAGCGAGATGGGCAGTGGGTCGTCAAACAAGCGGCAGGGGTTCTTGTCTGTGAGAGGCGTCAATAGCGTGATGAGGCAAACTCTATGAGCTTGGGACGTGGCGCCAAACAAGGCGTTCATCGTGCCGTGGAGTACGCAGAGCCTGAGCGCACGGGTGCGCGTACGGTTATTATCCGTGTCTGTAATGTCCTTTTAATCGGCATCCTCTCTCTTGTCATAATCGTGGCTGGCGCATTGCTTGTGGCGCAGATCCTGGGCTTTAAGCCGATGGCGGTTTTGAGAGGTAGCATGGAGCCGACCTACCAGACGGGCAGCCTCGTCTTCATCGATACAAACGTTTCGCCAGACTCTATAGAGCAAGGCACCGCCCAGTCAGAAACGGCTGTGAACGTTGTAACGGTCGGTGATCTGGGGATCGATCTGTACGAAAATGGCACCAAGGTAGATTCCTCGTATACCGGCGTTGAAATTGACGACGCGGCTCCAGGAAATACCATAGAGAAAGCACCAACCGTACAGCATACGGGTGGCGTAGACGCCTACATTCGCATACGAGCGATCCTTCATGTCTCTACTCCCGAGGGAACGGAGTTGTATGACGGAGTCAATCTTGACGCTAACAATCTGTTGCTGAATGCGGTCATGATAAATGGATCAGCAGGTGTACCCTATTCAAGTGCTACGCTCAAGAATGCGGCTGCCTACCTGGCGGGACTCTATGAGTTCAACAATATCGTGGTGGATGACAACTGGGTATTTGTGCCCGATTTGCCCCGCACCTCTACTTTGGGTGGCTATGCCATACTTGGCAAAAACGCCTATACCGGTTATTTCTATTATATCGATGACGCAAGCCAGGCTCTGAAAGTGCTTTCCGGGGGAGAAGGTACGTCAGCAGTCTTTGAAGAGATCAACCTTTCGCCCATCAAGGATGTTCTGCATTTCAATGCTTCTACTTTCACGGTCACTGCGATTGATTCCGCGGCTACGACTGACGGCAGTATTGATGCTGGTGAGTATCTTCTGGCTGGATATACCATCGAGATAGAGCTTCAGGCGCAGGCCGTTCAAGTCAGCGGTAACGCTGGAACAGGTATGGATTACGCCACCTACTTTGGCTATGAGAGCCTGCAGTAAAACTTTGTTGTATGAAAGGTACGAGTAGTCAGGCGGTGCGAGTAGTGAGGCGAATGAGGAAGGTATATGCGGAGGGCGTTTCATAAAATCGTCAGTTTAATGCTCGCACTCATCGTTGTTGCGGTGGGCGGGGTTACTCCCGCCCTCGCGACCGACGTCGATTTCAATGGTCAGGGCGCGACGAATGTCTGGCAGTATGACAGCCTCAGTGTGACCGCCTATGGCTATGACCTGTTTGGGGCGGTCACAAAGGATCTCGCGCCGGGTGATACGCGCTCTCTGAATGTCTTGCTGCGCAACAACACGCCTGATGATGTTGACTTCCGTCTGGTGGCGCGCTCGCTGAGTCTCGATGAGGTTCGGATGCTTGAGACCTACTATCCGGGCAAGACCGCCGACGATAGCCTTCTTGATGACATAAACCTGCGTGTGAGCTATGGCGCCACCATCCTGTACAGTGGTGCGCTCAGAGGCGCAGGCAGTGCGGCGCTGTATACGAGCGCAGGCGTTGCCATCGGCAGGCTGTCTGCGGGATATGCGGGCACCATCACGGTTGAGCTGTCATTGCCCAGCACACTGGGTAATGACACGATAAATAAGCTCTGTGCTGTGGAGTGAGTCTTTGTCGCCACGCAGTACAACGACGAACCTGTGCCCCCGGTGGCGCCCCCGGTAACGCCCCCGGTAACGCCGCCGAGCACGACGACGTCAGTTCCCGGCACGGGCGCCGACGAAGCGGTCGTTGTCGTAGATGATGTCCCCCTGAGCGAATTGCCGGATAATCCCACGCCCACATCCCCGGGAAATTCTGGCGATGGGGTCACCATAGAGGCTGCACCAAATCCCATGGCGTCTAGCGGCGGCGTGCAGGCCTGGGCGCTCGTCAACCTCCTTTTGACCATTATGTCCGCTCTGCTGATGTTTCTGCTCCTGCTCCGCTATCTCTGGGCGCTCAAACGGTCCCGACAGACCGTTGACGATCGCGCAGGAGATGATGACGGATACAGCGCAGGCGAAGACTTTGAGCAGACCTCTTCCGCGCGCACAAATCCGCTCGACACGAGGGCGCACCTGAAAGGCGGCTTCTTCCTCTTGGGTACCGTCGCTCTTGTCATTGCGACGGTACTCTTTATTCTGACTGAGGATATGCGTCTCCCCATGCAGTGGATCGATCGCTATACTCTCTGGCATCTTGTAATTGTCTTGGGCGAGCTCGTTTTGCTCCTTATCCCCTGGCCCAGGCGCGCAGGCAAAACTCTTCCTCAAGAGGCTTGTCCTCAATGCCCTGAGGTTCTGAGCCCAGCCGCGTCTCAGCATTCAAAATTTGGAGAGAGTGCATCCATCACACTGTGATACCATTGACTCCTTTGGATGCCCTCACTGTACGGAAAACCGAGAGGATGGCGTAATGAAGCTCGTCGGAATAGGTTTGGTTGAGCTCTTGCTTATCCTGCTCGTTATAGCCGCTTTCATTTTCATCGTTGTTCTTGTAGTCAATAGATTGAAGAAAAGGTAAATTCGCCTTTTAACGATAGCTCCCAAAATGTATCTTGCGGCAAAGCTGCCTGTGAAATTGTATCAATACTGTTCTCGTTGATCAGCGTTTTTGCTGGTAACGCACATCTCTCTTGGTTTTTCGGAGTAGTCTACAGAGTAAAAATCCTGCGGAGGGTTTCGGCTCCCATTTCTTGACTCTATGCGATTATTCGTATTATAGTTAAAAAGGAAACCGAAAATGGAGGTATGTTATGTTGGAATATATGTCAGTTCGTGAAGCGGCCGAAAAATGGAGCGTTTCGGAGCGTCGTGTTCATAAATTATGCAAAGACGGCAGAATCAACGGAATCATTCGATTTGGACGCTCGTGGGGAATACCGGATGGTGCCGAAAAACCCGACGACGCCAGAAAAGCCAATGGCAAGAGCCTTGCCGTCAATCATGCCGACAATAGTGCAATGGCTTGTCTTCTCGGCCCGGATGCCAAACTCCTTGTCCAAAGCGATACCTGCGCGGTTTTCCAGCTGGAAAACGAGACGGGCAACGGAATAATCACGGTGTATGATGTCTTTTCTGGGGTCCAACTGATATACAACGACCTGCATTTATCCAGCATTACGGAGCATGACAGCATCCCGTTTGCCCCTGATGCGGAAATACTGACCATCGATCATTGTCGCGAGGGACGCTTTGAATGTGAATTCCCGTGGGGTGAGTGCGGATACCTCGGCGATGGGGATCTGGTGGTCAGCGAACTGCCGACCTCAGCGAAGGCGTCCTCGTTTCCTCTGACGCACTATCACGGCATATCAATCATGATCGATGTGCCGCAGGCGGAAGAAACGACCCGTCGGGTTTCTTCTCTGCTCGGAATCACTGAGGTTGACATACGTGAAATCAAAAAGCGGCTGCTTACGGGCCGTCCCTATTATCTTATGCGCAGTTCAGACGCAGTTTCACACATCTTCTCCGAACTCTATAATGCGCCCGATGACCTGAAGGAGAGCTATATCCGGCTGAAGCTGCTCGAATTGCTGCTATTCTTAAGCGTCGTCGAACCTGGTGAAGAGAATGGAAGGCAATACTTTTATAAAACAAGGGTGAGCGCGGTCAAGGCAATACGGGATTATATGATAATGCATTTGAATAGACAGTTTACGCTCGGAGAGCTTTCAGAGCGGTTCGACCTACCCTTGACCTCTATGAAAAGCTGTTTCAAGTCCGTGTTTGGGGCACCGATTCATGCGTATATGCGCGAATACCGTATGCAGACGGCGGCTTCCCTGCTCCGCGAAACAGATGAAGTCATTGCAGAGATCGCTGCCAAAGTGGGATATGACGCCCACACGCAGTTTTCGGTGACTGTTAAATCAGGTATGGGAATGACGCCGTCTGATTACCGAAAGGTTTCTGTCCAAAACAAATAGTAGGTGTCTGATTTCGATAACACTTATCTCGGGTATATGCCATAATCCTCCGGGAAGCATCGATTGATCCGTTGCATGCCACCATCAGTGGCTTTTTTCGTGCCTGACTGCGCTCGGCGGTGGCATGAGCGTTGTTGCCTCTGCAGCCGCCTACGTATCGAACGCGAAGATGGCTCTCTTTCCGGCATATAAGCATTGAATCGGCGTTTCCCTGGCGGAACTCAGGAAGTCTTTTGGATATCGTAGTCGGCTTTATCAAAATACAGTGAGAGGAGGGCAGACACCATAGATGGCACAGTCGTCAACCTCGGCGTGGGATAGGTGGGGACTGGAAAGGCTGAAAATGAGCTGTCTGATAGGCATACAATGGGGAAAGCGAAATAAAGATGTCACTTGATCCTCGCGTAAAATTGCTGATTCTCGTGTTGATCAACGTCGTGGTGTTTGCGTCTCCGGACTTGGCGACGGAATGGCTCTGCATGGGCGTAATTGCCGCGCTGCTCGCTTGGATGGGTTGCTGGCGACAGCTTGTGTACGGGCTACTTTTCTATGCGGGAATGATGGGTGCACTGTACCTCTGTGGCCTGACCGACAACTTCCTCACGGCGTTCATGAGCATGATGATCATCTGCTTTCGGAAGGTCATACCCACCGTCTTTTTCGCATCCGGCCTCATAGCAACAACAAAGGTAGGCGATCTGGTCTCCGCCATGCAGAGCCTGCGCATCCCAAAGGTGATCGTCATACCCTTTACCGTGACGCTGAGGTTCTTCCCCACGGCAAAGGAGGAATTCGCTGCCATCCGGGATGCCGCCCGTCTGCGGGGCCTGCGGTTCAGTATGGAGCGGACGCTTGTCCCCATGATGATGCGCTGCGCGAATATCGCGGAGGAACTGTCCGCCGCCTCGGTGACACGGGGCATCGAGAGTACGAGAAAAAGGACGTCCATGCGGGAACTGCGCCTTGGGGCTTCAGACCTTGGCGTGGCCGTCGTTTTTTCGGCGTTGACTGTCTTTGCCGTAATGGGAGGCCTGCCGCTTCTGATGGGAGGGGTCCCGCTTCTCCATGCTTAACATCGAAGCCGTCAATTTCCATTACGGAGAAACCCATGAACAGTGCCTGCACGATGTTTCCCTGCACGTCAAAGCGGGTGAGTGCGTCCTGCTGTGCGGGGAAAGCGGCTGCGGCAAGACCACCGTCACCCGTCTGGTTAACGGGTTGATTCCGCATTTCTATGAAGGGGAGTTCAGCGGAAAGGTTGTCGTGTCCGGGCTTGACGTGACAAAAACCATGCCGGATGTGTTGGCAGGGACAGTCGGCTCGGTGTTCCAGAACCCGCGCAGCCAGTTCTTCAGCCTGGACACCACCGGGGAGATTGCCTTTGGTTGCGAGAATCTGGGGCTGTCGCCCGCAGAAATCAGGGAACGGGTAAAGAAAACCTCCGCCGAGCTTGGCATAGAGCGTCTGCTCGACCGGGATATATTCGCCCTTTCGGGCGGCGAGAAGCAGCTCATTGCCATTGCTGCTGCCTATGCGCTCTCACCCGAGGTCTTTGTGTTCGATGAGCCGTCCTCCAATCTGGATTGGAATGCCGTTGGTGAGCTTGCGCATCTCATGCTACGGCTCAAACAGGCCGGAAGGACGCTGATTGTCGCGGAACATCGCCTCTACTGGCTGGCAGGACCGATTGACCGGGTGGTCTACCTTAGAGGCGGACGGATTGCGGGCGATTGGCAGGCGGCGGCGTTTCTCGCGCTTCCGGAACGCGAGAGGGCCGAGTTGGGGCTTCGCGCTCTGAACCCCGAGGCGCTGCGTCCCTCAGCGTCGATGGTCGTTTGGGAGCAGGCGCCTATGCAGGAGCAGGCGCCTACCCAAGGGCGGACAGCCCCGAACCTGCGGGTTTCCGACCTGTCCGCATGGTATAAGCGCGGTGAGCCCGTGCTGCGCGGCATATCTTTTGAGGCTCGCCCCGGTGAGTCCGTCGCCATCCTCGGCGGCAACGGCGCAGGCAAGACCACGCTGGCAAGGACGCTTTGCGGCCTGAACAGGAAAGCCGTCGGCAAGATCACCCTGAACGGGTCAAAGCTGTCCCCAAAAGCGAGGGCGGGGCCGTTCTATCTCGTCATGCAGGAGTCCGGCTACCAGCTTTTTACCGACAGCGTGGAAAATGAGCTGCTGCTCTCCAAGAACAGGCGCAGTCGTCCCACGTCCGAAAAGGTGGGCGAGATTCTGGAATCGCTGTCTCTCACGGACTTCCGGGAACGTCACCCCATGAGCTTGTCGGGCGGTCAGAGACAGCGGACGGCAATCGGCACGGCGATGGCGCACGAAGCGGAAGTTCTCATCTTTGATGAGCCGACCAGTGGGCTTGACTATCAAAACATGAGGCGGGTCGTCGCGGTCATTGAGCAGCTTCGCGCCGAGGGCAAGGCCGTTTTCATCATCACGCACGACTATGAGCTGCTACTTGCCGCCTGTACGCGGGCACTTGTTCTGGAAGACGGCAGGCTGAAAGCGGACTTCCCCCTGACGAAGGACAGTATCGGCAGAATAAAGGAGATTTTCTCATGGACACAAGCAAGCTCAAAATGAAAGACCTGATAACTACGGCGATTTTTACCGTTATCTTCATGATTATTCTCTTTGCTTCGTTTGGGACAATCGGCATGATCCCTCTGGGCAATCCATTCGCCGTGGCCATTGGTATGATTCCGGGCGGTATCGTTTGGACCTATATGCGCGCCAAAGTTCCCAAACGCTTCACTATCATAATACAATGCGTACTGATGGCCATAATCTATTATGTTATCGGCACAGGCTGGTTTGTAGCGATAGGCTCGCTTGCGGGCGGTATCCTCGCCGAGCTGCTGACAGGTATCGGCAAATATCGAAGCAGCAAATGGAATATTGCCGGATATGCGGCATTTGGAGCCTGCCTACAGCTTGGCACGTTTGCAATCATACTTCTGGCGCGTGATTACTACTACGAATATTGTGTCACGTACGGCGCGAACAAGGGCCTTACGGACTTCTTATTGGGTTTCATGAACTGGCCTACGCTCTTGCTGACCACCCTGCTCACCATCGCGGGCGCGGTCATCGGTATGCTGCTGGGCAAGGTGTTCCTCAAGAAACACTTTGAAAAAGCGGGGATAGTGTAGGAACCGGAATGACTCGACGTTTTTTGAGCCTTCGCAATCTGACAATCCTGTCCATGTTGCTCATACCGTTTATGCATGGAGCGCTGCACATCCTGTTTTCAGCGGCGGTGCTGAACATTTCAGCGATACTATTCTACTTGCTGATGACCATGTTCTGCCTCCGAAAACTAAACGACAAAGGAGAATGTATATGCAAGACAACAGACTGAGGGCAAAGGACCTCATCACCATCGCCATTTTCGGAGTGCTGTTCTTCGCCGTCTACTTTATTTGCGCGATACCCACAGGGATTTCTATTGTGCTGTACCTGTTTTGTGTGGGCATTTCCATGATTCCGTGCGGAGTTATATGGTCGTACCTGCGAGCAAAGGTGCCGAAACGTTTCGCAGTACTGATTCAGGGCATATTAATGACGATAATCGTATTTATCGTCGGTTCCGGTTGGTTCGTAGCGTTTGGCGTATTGGCAGGGACCATTCTCGCGGAAGTGTCCGCGGGTGTGGGTAAGTACAAGAGCTTCAAGTGGAATGTTGTTGGCTATGCCGCATTCGCCGTGTGCCTCAACTTGGGGCTGTTCGCAATCATTTTGCTCATGCGGGACTACTACTACGATTTCTGCATCGCGAGCGGTATGGATGCGGCGTATATGGAGTCACTGCTGAATTTCATGTCCGGCCCGTTGCTCCTGCTGACCTCGGTGCTTTCGGCGGTGGGCGCAATTATCGGTATGCTGCTGGGCAAGGTGCTCCTCAAAAAGCACTTTGTCAAAGCGGGGATAGTATGAAAGGGAGCAGGCGATATGATTAAGAATTTTCTGAAGAACTGTCGTAAGCCACAGGGCTTGATGGGTAGATTCGTAGCAAAGGGGATGAACGCTGGTCATACGGAAATCAGCAAATGGGGCATCTCGCATTTGCGATTGCCTCGGGACGCGCATGTCCTCGATATTGGTTGCGGCGGCGGTGCAAACATAAGAAGGCTGCTCACTATGTGCCCTGCCGGGCGCGTCTGCGGCGTAGATTACTCCGAAGAAAGCATTTCGGTCAGCCGGAAGCTGAACGCGGCTTCTATGGGAACACGCTGCGAGATCAAGCGCGCTTCGGTATCCGCTCTTCCGTTCGAGGATGGCACTTTTGGCGCCGCCCTTGCCTTTGAGACAGTGTATTTCTGGCCTGATCTTGCCACGGACTTCCACGAAGTGAACCGAGTGATAAAACCGAAAGGGATATTTCTGATTTGTAATGAAATCTGTGATCCGGCCAATACCGTGTGGACGAGCAGAATCGACGGGATGAGGATTTACAGCAAGGAAGAACTTGCGGGATTACTCTCGGGCAATGGATTTTCGGTTTTGGAAAGTTGGACGCATACATCCGGCTGGCTTTGCATTGCGGCAATAAAATGCGAGCGCGACGATGTCGCATTGGCGTAAGGAAGGGAAGGAGATTTTCATGGACACAAACAAACTGAGGGCAAAAGACCTCATTACCACCGGGATTTTCACCGTGGTATTCACTCTGATTGTCATGGTGGTTTCTCTTACCCTTGGCATGATTCCGGTGGTATATCCCTTCATCGTAGCTATCGGCATGATTCCCTGCGGAATCGTGTGGGCGTATATGCGCGCAAAGGTGCCGAAACGCTTCGGTATCCTCATCCAATGCACGGTGCTGGCACTGTTTCTGCTGCTTACCGGTATGGGCTGGTACGGCGTACTGGGCGTCTTTGTCGGCGGCGTATTGGCGGAGATTATCGCAGGGATCGGGAATTACAGGAGTTTCAAGCTCACCGTGCTTTCCTACGCGGTCTTTGGTCTGTGCTTTGACCTCGGCGGATTTTTGGTCATCCTGTTGGCTGGGGATTATTACTATAAAAACTCCATCGCGCTTGGCGCGGATACGGCGTACATGGACGCGTTGATGAACTTCATGAGCGGTCCCGTGCTTGCGGTAGCCTGCGTACTTACCGTCATCGGGGCGGTTGTGGGTATGTTACTGGGTAAGGCGATGTTGAAAAAGCACTTTGTCAAAGCAGGGATTGTATAGAAAGGGGCGGTGCATGAAGGATTATCTTCGCGTACTTTCGGTAGGGGAGCGACAAAGAAAAACTTTGTCTAAAACATTGAGGAGATGGAACTCATCCTCGCTCACGCCATGCCGGAAGGCTTTGCCAACCTCTTCACGTTCGCTATCGTGCTTATAACGATGTTTGCCGTAGACTGGCGCATGACATAAGCACGTTCATCGCTACTTCGTAGGACTTTTCCCTCTCAAAACTCTCAAGCGTCATTTTCTGTGGTCTTTTCGAAGCGATGCGCGATATAGCAGGCATGGAAGCAGAACTTGCGAGCCTTGTTGCCGTAACTATCAAAGGAACCGCCGCAGTGGGTGCAGACGAGGGTATAGACAGCTTTGCGACTTATCTGCTCGGGGTGATCTTTCCCCCAGGCGAGACGACAGGAATCCGAGCAGAAGCGCCGCCGCTTTCGTCCCGGACGCTGCACGATGGGAAGGTCGCACTGTTCGCAAACCGCGAGGTCTTTTTCCGGCGCCGCCGTGCGTCCGCCCAGACCGTTCCTCTGGCAGATGGATTTTATAGTGTTTGCGGATGCGCCGAGCGCCGAGGCGATCTTGGCGTAGCTCAAGCCCTCGGCTCTCATCCGCGATATTTCCTTAATCGACAGTTGTGTCATGCTTCACCTCCTGCCAATAAGCGAAGAATCGGGGCCTTGCGTACCACGAAGGCCAAAGGCGGCGTTGATGCGGCTGTCCGCTTTTTGACGTGACAGAATGGATGCGACTGACAGGGTGAGAAGTTATGGGTAGAAAGGGAGATTCAAATTGCGAACGGCGCTCGTTCACAATAAGTCATGCCGTTGGATCGAGGTTCAGAGCAGTTTTGCCAAGCCGTACAAGGCATCAATCGCGCTTCTCCAACTTACTCCTGCAGCATAGCTGTTCCTGCTCTGATATCTCTGCCAAAGACCACTCATGGTCGAATTTGTGGCCACCGTTTCGATGACCGTTCCCGGAGCGCCCATCTGCCGAGCGCTGCCGCGTTTTGAGATGGTGTTTCCAAGCGCATCACGAAACGTTCCGTCATCGAAACTCTGAGTCGCGGTCAGGATATACACATCATAGAAGTCCCGCATTCTGGTGTTGGCGACACCACGGGTGATGATGGTCTCAAACTTCTCGGCAAGCACGGTTTCGGTGTTGTAGGCTAAAATCCTGATTGCACGGTCCTCGAACATCAAGCTGTAGCTGTACTCTATCTCGTTTGGGGTCACGAAGTCGCCCGCCGTTATGTCGACCTTCAAAGTCTGCCTGGTCTTGCCGAGCGCAGCTTCAAGGGATATACGGAAGCCGGGGTAATCGGCTTCTTCACGGATTTCTCTTACGCCTTTATAGCTGAGCGTCACATTATCGTCCACGGGGACGTCGATGATGTCCTTGATCATCGAGACGATCTCATCTTCCCCAACCTGCCTGCCTTTGACTGTCGTGTCCATGTCCATCGTGGACCGTATGTCGATTCCGACCATTGATGCGATCAGCAGACCGCCCTTTAAGATGAAGTTGTCTCGGTATTCCGATGTCGAGATGCGTTCCAAAAGCCGCTCCATCATGAAGTTGCGAAGCACGACCTCCGCCTCCACGCCTGTCGTCTGCGACACGTTGCGAATTTTTGCCTTGAGTTGGGTTGACGTTGTCACAAAAGCACCTCCAGATAACTGCGAAGCGGTTTGGTCACACGGAACATCTCGGCCATTCTCATCAACACGTTCAAATCCTTGTCACGCCGCGTTGAATACCGCTTGACCGCATCCGTTACCACAGATACGTCCATCTGATTGCGGCTGCGGATGCAGTCACAGATCGTTCGCTCAAGGCCATATGTCACAACGGTATGCCCGAACACCGTCGCCATCTCGATTGTGCCGATTTCGTGCAGCTCGCGTTTGACCATGAAGCAAAGGATGCCGTCCTCGCGCAACCGGCTTACATTGTAGCCTCTCGGGACGGTGACCGAATATTGGACAGGGTCGCGATCCGTGAGGTCGTGCAGATAGAGTGCGGTTTCATGGGAGTAGATGGCCTTCGGCTTTCGCAACTGCGTGACATACATCTTATCGGGAATCTCGTCGGGTGAGATGTAGACACCGAAAGCCACTTTTTCGATCTCGCCTGACTTCACAAGGAGGCGTAGCCGCTCATTTGAAATGCCAATCGCATTAGCATCCGATGTGCGGAAAACCCCTCCGTTCAGGCGCATGACATACTGTAATTCACTGGGGAGCATTGATTCAAATTCTCCTTGTCTCTTGATATTCATGCGACTATTATAATCAATAGTCGCATGAATATCAAGCAGACGCGTCGCCTCATAAAAAAAGTACTCGAAACGTATTCGTTGCCTCAAAATAGAAATGTACTTGAAAATTGATCCTTCCACCACAGGGGAGGAAGGATCGAGATGCCGCTTACCATGCA
>JAIRXA010000009.1 GCA_031268525.1 Coriobacteriales bacterium
ACGTACCGTACGTCTGTCCGGCTGCCTGAGCAGCTTGCCACAATAGAAAACCCTGTCGCTGCAGACGGTTTTGCCGCCTGATGCCCTGGCGCGCCCGAATTGCCTGCAAGCCTCGCATGCAACCCCTTCTTTGTCCCCTATTCAACTGCCAGTGTCAACTTGCAGATTTCTTGAGAATACCTATTGACTTCTCATAGCTGGCCTTTTGTGTTTCCCCTTTGGCACCTTTTGCCCCGCCCCTCCTTTGACACGCATGCTCACCGGGCGGACGAAGCCCGCCCCTACACCTTGCGGAACCTGTGGGCTTGCCCAAGCACCTCGCCGGTGTTCTCTAGCCGAGCAGCTTACTGAGGTCTTTGGGGATGGTTTCTTCGGGGAGCATGTCTTTAAAGCTCTCGGTAAAGGAGCTGGGAATGACCACGGTGCCGCCGGTTTCGCGGACGCTTTCGTAGAGGAGATGCATCATGCGCAGGCGCAGAGCGTAGTCGTTTTTGGCGTAGGCCTCCCCCATCTCGGCAAGCATCTCGGATATATCCTGCTCGGCTTCCATCAAGATGATCCGTGCCTTCTTGCGTTGCTCAGCCTGCGCCTCCGCCGACATGGCATCCTGCAGCTCTTTGGGCACAAGGATGTTGCGAATCTCCACCGAAAGCACCGTCACGCCCCAAGGGGCGACCTTCTCCTCGAGAACCCGTTGCAATTCCTTGTCGAGCTGGTTGCGCCTGATGGCGACCTCGGCAACGTTGGCCCGCCCGATAGCGTCACGCAGTGCTGTCTGCGCAGCCAGCTCGATGGCCAGACCAAAATCACCCACCTCCATACAGGCCTTCTGAGCATCCCAGATCACCCAGAAGAGCACCGCGTCAACATCCAGCGGCACCAGATCACTCGTCAGGGTTTCCTCCGCGCCGAAGGGTGTGCAGCGCACCCGCTGATCGACGCGCAAAGCGCAGGATTCGAGAATGGGAATGGTGAGAAAAAGCCCCGGGCCCACCACACGGGAAAAACGCCCCAGGCGCAGGATCACGACCTTCTCCCACTGCTGAGAGATATGCACCGCAGACACAGCAAGCAAGGCGGCAAGGAGCGCAGCGAGCAGTGCAACGATGTCGATCTGCGCCCGCCAGATCCAGACACCGAGCAACGCCACGGCATAGACCACCACGAAAACGGCAACGCTGAAAAGAGCGACACCATTACTCGAGGCAAGCTCGTTGCCTTCGCTGGCGTAGCGCGCAAAGCGGCGACTGATCCCCGAATCGAGGCGGGAGTCGTGTGTCATATCAGGCGCCGCGGCGAACACGCTTGTTTTTGATGAGTCGAAGTTTTGGCGCATCTTGGCTGTTTGTGCCCTCATGTGTTACTCCATCCCTGTGTGCCTCCAGACTGCGCAGTTGCCTCTGCAGCAGTCGTTGCAGTTCCTTTGTCGTAAGCCCCAGCTCACGACACGACTCCATACAATCTCCGAGTAAGGCATCGGCAGCCAGAGTCGATTCGTTGCCCGCATCGCCTTCATCGTGATCGCAGACGAACACGCCTCGCCCACGTGTCGAGGTGATATACCCATCATTTATCATGCTCAGATAGGCCTTGTTAACCGTGTTGTAGTTGATGGACAACTCAGAGGCCAAGCCACGCACCGTCGGCAATTGGTCACCGGGACGATAATGCCCAGAGTTGATGAGATAGACCAGCCGTGTGCGCAACTGAACCCACAGCGGGATGTCGCTTGAGCTATCGACATCGAAGGGAAATGCAGTCGTCATAGTGCCCCCATTCCAACAGCGGGTGCAAAGATCGGAAACCCTGCGCCAATGAGCGTCCAGCGCAAACAGTAACCGCCCACGAGTACCGACAGAGCGATGAAGATGGTGAGGGATCCAGCGATGCTTTGTCGAAGCTGCATGAACGCCTCCAGCGTGAGAGGAAGGGCAAGACCACAGAAAACGAAACCTGTCCAGAAGGGAAGGGCGTACGCTCCGGCAAGCAAAGCATCGACGGTCTGGATGACGGAATCGGTGGGCGTGGCAAGCAGGAAAAGCGCGAAGATGGCAAGCAGCTCGGTGGTAATCAGGGCGAGGTCGAGTCGCAGCAGGCGCAGTATCGTTGAGCGAAACCCAAAGAGCGTACCACTGAGGAAAGCAGCGATGAGCAGGAGCGCTATACCGGTCGCAAGCGATGAGAGCACAAAGAGCACCGGTATCAACCAGGAGCCGAGCAGCAGACCGGTACCGATACTTTGGAAGAGCAGGCCCGTATAGAGCATGACCATGAAGGCGGTGACCAGGGCGACGGCCTGAAGCGTACGGACCAGGGGTCGCGGCACAGGTCTGAAATGCAGGCCCCAGATCAGGGCGAGAAAACCGGTGGTGGCCAATAGAGCGACGAGAGCAAAGGCCCCGATGGTGAGATGAGTGGGCCGTGGATGAGTGAACAGAGAGAAAGCCTGGTCGATGCGCCCAAGATCGAAGATCAGACAGCAGGTCGCGAGCGCCAGTGCAATGAGGGCAGTCGTAAAGCCAAAGGCAAACAGAGGGCGCCAGGCTGTTTGAGGCTGATAGCGCAGCACCAGGCGCGGGATACGCCGAACACCATTACCCACACTCGTACCCATACTCGTACCCATACCCATACCTATGTTCGTATGCTTGTTTATATCTATACTCGTATTCGCACTCACACTTGAACTCACACCCACCATACGCAAAGCGCGATTCGGCCGTACCGCGACGCATACGAGACTGCCCTGAGGACTTATCAGGTCGAGCAGCACCAACAAGAACACGGCACCACCGCCCGCGCCGCCAAGAAACAGATACCATATAGTAAGTGTGCTTGCCATCCGCAACGCAATCCCTCATCGGCTTGTCATATGACAATATCATAACGGAAATATCGACATACGGGAATACGCCCTGCGTCCTGTGCTCCGTGTCCTGCGCTTTACGCTCCGTGCTTTATGCTCCGTGCTCTACGCTCTACGTCCGGTACGGGCGCTCAGATGAATTCTGAAAACCCGTACCGATTCAGGCGCTCAGTTCGCAAATTTCTTATGAATCTCTGGCATCCACTCGCTGATCTCGATCTTCTGCGGGCACTTCTCTTCACAGACGCCACACTGGATACAGTCTGCAGCGGATGCATTTGAAAACAGGTTGTACACACGTTGCGACTCGACGTCGTACTGATAGATGACGGCCTCGTTGTAAAGGTTGAAGGCAGAGGGAATGTTGCAACCCTGCGGACAGGGCATACAGTAGCCGCACGCCGTGCAGGGGATACCGCTTTGCTCCCGATAGACCTCGCGAATTCTGTCGATCAGCTGATGCTCAAAGTCGCTTAGGCCGCCGGTCACGCCTTTATCCGCAGAATCCAGGTTCTGTTCCAGCTGCTCAAGAGTAGTCATGCCGGAGAGCGCAGTACCAATCCCAGCCTGATCCCAGACCCAGCGCAGCGCCAGTTCGGCAAAGCCGGCCGTGTAGCCTTCCGCATCGAGCAGGGCTTGAACCGCCGGTATCGGCCTGCTCAGCTTACCGCCACGCAGGGGCTCCATGATCACGACGCCGATTCCTTTGGAGACAGCCAGTTCAACGCCCTTGCGACCAGCCTGGTTGTCTTCATCCATATAGTTGTACATAATCTGGGCCATGCTCCAACCATCGTAGCCATTGATGATGGTTTCAAAGGCTTCGTAGCTGTCATGGAAGGAAAAGCAGATGTGGCCGATCTTGCCAAGGTCGCGAGCCTTTTCGGCGGTGGAAATCAGATCGAGTCTCTGTATCTTTTCCCAGGTTTCGGCACCGATGCCGTGAAAGAGGTAGAAATCGACGTGATCTGTCTGGAGACGCGTGAGCTGCTCGTTGAGGATGCGATCAAAATCGGCGGTTTCCGCAACCAGGGCCATCGGCAGCTTGGTGGCTATCTGTACCTTGTCGCGGTAGCCGCTGGCAAGCGCCCTGGCAACGACGCCCTCGCTCTTCTGCTGATGGTAGACATAGGCGGTGTCAACGTAGTTCACGCCTCCGTCAATGGCGGCACGTGTCAACGCGACAGCTCTGGGGATATCGATATTGGCGCTGGAAGTCATCCCATCCAGCGTCGGCAGGCGCATCGCGCCCATACCCAGTGCAGACACTTCGACACCTGTGTTCCCTAATGTGCGGTATTGCATAGCAATTTCCTTTCTCTCCGCCGAAATTTCCTTTCTTTCCACTACTCTTTCCAAGCAGTCTCTTGTAGGGGTGCGCCGTATTTGGGTCGACACACTCAATCGCCTTCCTGCAGCGGGATACCGCGGGTCTCGCGTCCGAAGATACCAACTACCAGAGCGGCTATGACAAACACAGCCATCAACAGGGAAAAAACAAAGACGAAGCCGTGCTGCTGACCAAAGGAGGCATAGAGCGCGGGCACGATCATCGGAGCGATGAAGGCGCCCACACGCCCAAAGGCGGCTGCCCAACCGTTACCGGCACCGCGTATCTGCGTGGGATAGAGCTCCGGCGAATAGGAGTAGACGCAGCCCCAAGTACCGAGCGCGGAAAAGTACAGGCAGCAGCCGGAGATGAGAATAAGCGTCTCGGTGTGCGACTGGCCGAAAAACCAGGCAGAAGCGGCAGTGAGCAACAAAAAGATGGTCAGAACCTTCTTACGTCCGATCCTCTCCACCAACAAAGCGGCAACGAGGTAGCCTGGTAGTTGAGCAAGGCACATCAGGAAGGTGAAGCCGAAGCTCTTGACCATATCGAAGCCCTGAGCCATCAACAACGAGGGAGTCCAGAGCACGAAACCGTAATAACCGAGGTTGACGGCAAACCACAACACCCAGAGCACCAGAGTGGCACGCAGATGCTGTCGAGAGAAGAGCGTCACAAGAGAGGCGAGGATACCGAGAGGACGGACGGGGACGGACGCGCTGTTGTCTTCGCGCCACACTGGTGCTCTGGGTGCTGTGGGGACAAGCGCGCTGTTGTCCTCGCCGTCGCAAGCCAGATCAAGGTTTCCACCAAGCCCCGCTGCGGCCTCGCCGCTCACTCCAGCTGCATTCTCAGCGCCAAACCCCACTGCGCCCTCGCTGCGCACTCCGGCCTCGGCCTCGCTGCGCACTCCGGCTTCGGCCTCCATCCGGCTCACCAGGGCTTCGGCCTCGGCGGTACGCCCACGCAGTTCGAGATAGCGCGGCGATTCGGGGATGGCAAAGCGTAGGACAGCCGCGAAGAAGGCTGGCACGGCTCCGATGAAGAAGGCGGCACGCCAGCCAAGTACCGGGATGGCCAGGTAGGCAACCAGCGAGGCCGCGATCCAGCCCCAAGCCCAGAAGCTCTCCAGAATAATGACGTTGCGCCCGCGAGAACGCACGGGCGAAAACTCACTGACCAGCGTGGATGCGGCCGGCAGCTCCCCACCCAGCCCGAAACCAGTCACGAAGCGGCAGATCAGCAGCATCAGATAGCTGACAGCAAATCCCGAAGCAAGGGAGCCGATGGCAAACAGCACCAGGGTAAAGGTAATGACCGTACGTCGCCCCCAGCGATCGGCGGCGAATCCGGATAAGGCTGCTCCCAGAATCATACCAAGCATACCCGAACTGCCGAGCATGCCCAGTTGAGCGGCATTCAGGGTCCAACTCAAAGCCTGGTCGGCACCGATGGAGGCAATGACGCCAGAGACCATACCCTGATCCATGGCATCGAATAACCAGCCGATACCAACGAGAAAAAGTATCTTACGCAGGGTGGGCGTCGTAGGGAGGGACTCGAGTCGTTTTGCTATACGCATCTTATGCCTGCTTTGCTTCGAACAAGTCGGCAGCTTTCTCCAACTCGGCGATGATCTCGATGTGCTGAGGACAGACTACCTCGCAGGATCCACAGGCAATGCAGTCCGAAGCCTTGCCCATCTTGTGGCCGTCGGTATTCCAGCCGTAGGTGGCCCCGGCAGCCTGTTTGTCACCAAAGCGTGCGTACTGGTTCACGGCCTCCAGGATGCCTGGAATGTTGATGCGCTGCGAGCAGGGCTTAAGGCAGTACTCGCAGGCAGTGCAGGGTACCGTGGGAATCTTGTCGATCTCAGTCCGCACGGTGTCCAAGACCTCACGTTCCCTGACACTGAAAGGCTGTGGGTCAGCCAGAGTGAGGATGTTTTCCTCCATCTGTTGTGTGTTTGACATGCCGGACAGGATGACGATGACGCCTTCGAGGCTCGCGGCAAAGCGCAATGCCCAAGAGGCGGGAGTTGAAGCGGGGTCGGTGGCCTTGAACAGCTCGGCAGCAACTGGTGGCAGATGCGTCAGATCGCCGCCGCGCACCGGTTCCATGATGATGATCGGTGTGTTGTGAGCCCGCGCAACTTCGTAACACTCGCGAGCCTCAAAGCGTGGATCGTCCCAGTCGGTGTAGTTGATCTGCAGCTGTACGAACTCGGTCTCGGGGTGGCGCGTGAGCACCTCGTCGAGCAGCTTTGCCTTGTCGTGGAAGGAGAAGCCGACATGCTTGATCAGACCTTCCGCCTTGCGGGCTGCCAGGAAGCTCCAAGTGTCCCAATCCTCAAAATAGGCCGTACGATGCGCGCCCAGGTTGTGCAGCAGAAAGTAGTCAAAATACCCTGCTCCAGTACGCTCCAGCGAAGTGTAGAGCATCTGCTCTGACGCCTCCTTGGAGGGCGCCGCAAAGGCTGGGATCTTTGAGGCCAGAAGGAAGCTCTCGCGCGGATGACGCTGCACCAGCGCCTTGCCGATAGAGACCTCGGAGTCTTCGTAGCCAAAGGCGGTGTCAAAATAAGCCAAGCCTGCGTCCAAGAAGCGATCGACCATCGTGTTCAACTGCGGGATGTCCACCGCGCCCTCGATACGTGGCAGGCGCATCAGGCCAAAGCCGAGCTTCGCCTGAGTGTTCGCAAGATAATCGAACCGGTCCGTCATGTCCCTCTCCCCTTTCGATTGGTGCACACAGCATTGTTGGCTGAACGTACGAATGCCTTTTGCCCGACGCTAGGAGGGCGCTTCCCGGGCGCTGTGCAGTCGTGTCAGGCGACGCCATTCGATGGTCATCATGGTAGCAGCAGTTATGACGCTCAAGCTATCGGCAACGGGATAGGCGAAAAAGACACCTTCCAGAGGGACAAGCCCAAAAAACCCGGTGGATTTGATGATAATGGGCAAGAGATAGAGCAGAGGTATCAGATACAGTATCTGCCGAGTGAGGGTGAGGAACATCGCCTTGATCGGCTGACCACTCGACTGAAAGTAGTTGGCGCTCACCACCTGCAGGCCCATGACCGGCAGCATGAAGACCTGCACCTTCAAAGCAAAGATCGTAAACTCGCGCAGATCGGTCTTGACGCCAAAGAGGTCGATCAGAGGCTCGGGGAAGGCATGAATGAGAACCCAGAAAACACACCCGATGACCACAACCCAGATGAGGGCCGCCTTGAAGGTTGCTTTCACACGATCGTAGATGCGTGCGCCGTAATTGAAGCCAAAGATCGGCTGAACCGCCGTAGCAACGCCCAACACCGGGAAGAAGGTGAACATCGCAATCCTGATGACGACGCCAATCGAGGCCAAGGCCCCCTGCGAACCGATGACATGCAGTGCCCCATAGGTGACCAATTGGTTGTTGAGAAAGAAATTGACAACAGCATTGGCCATCTGCAGTGCAAAGGGCGCCGAACCGAGCGTCAGGATGCTTTTGACAATCGGACCTTGCGGCTTGAGTTGATGCAGATTGATCCTGAAGGGTGCTTTCTTTGAGAAAACGAAATACCAGAAGATCAGCACCGCGCTGACCGCCTGACCGATAACCGTAGCCCAGGCAACACCTGCGACGCCCCAACCAAAAATCATGACAAAGGGATAGCCGAGTGCAATGCAGACGACCGTACCGATAACCATCGTATACAGAGCACGATTGGGATCGCCAGCGGTACGGATGAAGTTGTTGAACCCCATGCCGAAGAACTGCAGGATGAAGCCTGCGGCAATGATGCGGATAAAGAGTTTGGAGGACTCCCATATCTCCGGCGTGGCTCCTGAGATTGCCAGTACCTGGTCGGTAAAGAGGATCACAACCGCAGTGCAGACAACTCCAACGATGATCGTCAAAGTGAAGGCATTGCCCAGGATGCGTTCTGCAACTTCATGTTTACCCTCGCCTAAACGCAGAGCCAACACCGCATTGCCACCAGCGCCAATAAGGATGGCAACGGCCATGGAGAAGATCATCGTCGGCATGGCGATGGTCGCAATCGCCAGACCTGCCGGACCAACCGCCTGACCGAGATAGATCGCTGAGATGATGCTGTAGAGCCCGTTGGCTACCAGACCGATGATCGAAGGTATGGAAAACTCCAAGACGAGTCTCGATATCTTGGCCGTGCCAAGCCGTTCGACCCTGGCAAAGCTCTTTTCGATGAGAGCTGCACGATCACTACTGAGTGTGCTCGATGCGTCGAGTGTGCTCGATGCGTCGAGATCGTTACCTTTTTCTTCTGTCATATCCTCTATCCCCTGCGTAGTTTCTCAGCCACCTTTCCTCATAGTACACCTTACCAGTTGATTACTGAGAGGCCAGCTCGTGCTCAATCCGCTGAGTGATCTCATGCCACTCTACTGGGCGGCCAGCTCGCGTTTACCGAGAGGCCAGCTCGCGTTCGATCCGCTGGGTGATCTCATACCACTCCGCCTCAAGTTTTGGTATTCGCCGCTGTAGCCCGGAATACTCGTTAAGCGTGGTATTAAAGGTGTCTTTATCTTGGTAGAGCTCCTCGTCGGCCATGAGTTCCACGAGCTGGGCATGGCGCGCGTTATCGACGTCGAGCTGGCGCTCCACCTGCGCGAGGCGAATACGGTCGTCCTTGAGCACACGATAGGCACGGTTGCGAGCCTCAGCCTCAATTCGCTTCTGTTCGCGTGTCGAAACCTGTGAGCGTGTGCCTGCCCCTTTGGTAGGCGATTGCGAGCCTTTGGTGGGCGATTGCGAGCCTTTGGTGCGCGAATCCTCGGTGGGCGAGGCGACGGAGCGCGATCCCTCGGAACGTGACCCTTCGGTGCGCGATCCTTTGGTAGACGATTGCGACCCCTCAAGGCGCGACCTCTCAGGCCCTGCCGAGCGTAAATCGCCCTCGACCTTATCCAGATAATAATCGTAATCGCCAGCGTATGATCTCACGCGTCCCTCGTCGACCTCGATGATGCGATTGGCAACATGGCGGATGAGATGCCGGTCGTGCGTGATGAACACGAGGGTGCCCCCAAAGGCCCTGAGCGCCTCTTCCAGCACGTCGGATGAGGCGATATCGAGGTGGTTCGTTGGCTCGTCGAGCGTGAGCAGAGGCGTGGGAGCAACGAGCATCTTGGCGAGCGCCAGACGACTTTTCTCACCGCCCGAGAGCACGCTGACTTTCTTGTCCACGTCGTCACCCGTGAACAAAAAGGCGCCGAGCAGAGTGCGTACCTCAGCCTGCGTCCAGCCGGGCGCCACCTTGTCCAGCTCGGTGTAGACGGTATTGTGCACGTCGAGCTCCTCAAGCTGATGCTGAGCATAGTAGCTGACGGAGACATGCGCGCCCAGCTTACGTTGACCCTCGTCGGGGGGCAACACGCCAGCGAGTATCTTCAGCAGGGTCGACTTGCCTGAGCCGTTGGGGCCGACGAGCGCGACCTTCTCGCCACGATAGAGCGTCAGATCGATGGGCGGGCGCTCGGGGCTACCGCCATAGACCTGATTGGCTCCATAGGATTTGGTGATGCCCGCCAGCTTGATGACCTCATCACCGGTGCGCGGAGGCTGTCGAAAGCGGAACTGCACCTTTTTGCGCGCCTCGGGCGACTCGATGCGCACGAGTTTTTCCAGTTTTTTGACGCGATCCTGCACCTGGCGCGCTTTGCTCGCTTTATATCTAAATCGCCCGATAAAAGCCTCCATGTGGGCAATCTCGGTCTGCTGAGCCTCATAGGCCTCACGCAGGCGCAGCAGATTGGCTTCGCGTTGACGCTCATAGTCGCTGTAACCGCCACGGTACTGCGTGAGTGATGCGCGATCGAGCTCGATAATATGGTCGACCATCCCGTCCATGAAGGCTCGGTCATGGCTGACGACAACGACCGCGCCCTCGTAGCTGCGCAGGAAGCCCTCCAACCAGCGCACACTTTGGAGGTCGAGGTGGTTGGTGGGTTCGTCGAGCAGCAGCAGATCGGGACCCACGAGCAACAGGCGAGCAAGGGCGATACGCATCTGCCAGCCGCCGGAGAACTCCCCGGTGTCGCGCGTAAGGTCTTCTTCCTTAAAGCCGAGGCCAAAAAGCACGCTGCGTGCCAGAGGCTCCAGAGTGTAGCCTCCGCCGTGAGCGTACTGGTCAGAAAGCCGCCCGTATTCGCTGAGGAGTTTCTCGGCGGTTTCATCCTCGTCGCCATCGGCGGCTGCCTGGGCGATGAGCTGCTCCAGATGGGTGAGACGCTTGCCGATGTCGAGCAGCTCGCTGGCCGCGTCCATGACGGTGTCGAGAATCGTGCCGCCCGTCAGTTCGATGGCGGTCTGCTCCAGATAGCCAATCACGGCGCCTTTTGCAAGGACGACATTGCCCTCGTCGGGCGCATCGCTACCCGCCAGAATGTTGAGCAGCGTGGTCTTGCCCGCGCCATTAGGCCCGACCAGGGCAAAGCGGTCGCGCTCATTGATGCGAAAACTCGCCTCAGCAAAGAGCACCCGTGAGCCAAAGGACTTGGAGATCTTGTCGACGGAAAGGATCATGCTACGTATTGTATCGCAGTGAGGCGAGCTCGGAGCGGCCGCAGACACGGCTAAGCCTCACAGGTCCCGCAAGGAGGGGCGGACTTTGACCGCCCTTGCGCAGCACAAAAGTGAACATACTTTTTGTGCTGCGCTCTTTCCTTGCCACACTTTTAACTTTTTTCCCGAAAATGGCCTTGCGCTGTACGAGATTGACGTTAGTAGCGAGTTAGACAAGTATATCTTTTATCATCAAATATAAATTGGCTGGTAGATAAACTGCTCCTGTGAGTAGCTCTTTGTGAAGACCTGCCTTTTGCCCCCTCAAATCGCTACTAACGTCAATCTTGTACACAAACTACCTGATTTTTTGCAAAAGCAGGAAAATCTGAGGTTCCGCCCCTACGGAGACGTCCCGACACATATCTCACGTATTCACGCAGGCGGACATCAGTCCGCCTGCCCGAGCGAGCGAAGCTATCAGGCGAGCACTCTGAAGCGAAGCGTTGCCTTGAAGAGATCTCCGTCGATACTCAGCTCAAGCCTGCCACCCTGCAATTCGGTGAGACTTTGGGCTATGGAGAGCCCCAGACCGCTGCCTTCGGTGCTGCGCGAACCGTCGCCTCGCACGAAGCGCTCCAGGAGCTCGTGAGCGGGGATGTCGAGGGGGTCACGCGAGGTGTTCTTGAAGGAGAGAGCCACCATGCCAGCGGCCGCCTCGACCGTCAGATACGCTCGTGTGCCGCTCTGGGCGTACTGGCAGATGTTGTTCATGAGGTTGTCAAAGACGCGCCACAGATGCCTGCCGTCGGCCAGGATGCGCACCGAGCTCTGCGGTTGACGCGTGACGAGCTCGAGGCCCTGCTCCCGCGCGCGCTGCTCGTATTCGCCCACGGTCTGCGCCAAGAGCACACCCACCTCGCAGGGGGCAAGATGCACCTCGATGTTGCCTGTGGTTGCCCGCGATGCTTCGATAAGCCCTTCGAGAAGTTTATGCAGCCGCTCGGATTGTCGGCGAAGCACCTGAGCGTATTCGACGATCTTCTCGTTATCCGTGGGTTCCAGGGCGATAAGGTCCGCGTAGTTGATAATGGAGGTGAGCGGTGTCTTGAGATCATGAGAGACATTGGTGATGAGCTCGGTCTTGAGACGCTCGCTTCGCAATCGTTCCTCGACGGCGCGTGTCATGCCCAGCGCAATGCTGTTGAGATGTTCGCCGTGTTGCCGGAAGCTGCCGAACAGATGATGGGTGTCGATGTGCTGAGAAAGATCTCCTGCTGCCAGAGCCTGACCGCCCTTCTGTAGCCTACGCATTATAATAGTAAGATAGCAAATCGCAGCTACAAGAAGGAGCTTCTCGACAAACCAGAG
This sequence comes from Coriobacteriales bacterium, assembly GCA_031268525.1. Lineage (GTDB taxonomy): Bacteria > Actinomycetota > Coriobacteriia > Coriobacteriales > UBA8131 > JAIRXA01. The sequence continues at coordinate 12,099 of JAIRXA010000009.1, forward strand.
GGTCACCAGATCAATCGCTGGCTCGTTCCAAAGCCAGAGGATCCCCAGGAACTCCAGCAGAGAGATTGCCAGAAAAGCCACGAGAGCTTTCCAGATCAAGGGGATATTTTGAGCGAGCAGGACGAGCGCGTGCCCCCCAGCCTTGAGGGCTCGCCAGAGAAAACGCGCCAGTTGATAGATGATGGTCTTTCTCCACCACTTCCCGCGTTTGACGCGCGCAGCAAAGGCCATGCACCAGCCCGTGAAGACAATCACTACGATGGCCAACAGAAAGGCCACCCCGGCAATGGCCTGTAAGTCGGCGGCGTAGTAACGGATATAATTCCCAAAAAAGACAATATCGAGCCCAACAACGAGCCCAAAGGCGCAGGTGAGAAGGTCAAAGGGGATGCCAAGAGCGATGCCCTTAATCTCCTCGCTCCCCCGCCGATGCCCGGCGCTGCACATGAGGAAAACGAAGCACACCACGGTAACTATCAGAGCTGCGATGATGATGGGGTAGATCCAGAAGCGCAACGCGTAGCCGATATCGATGAGCATCGTTATCAGGCGAGCGGACTCAGTCTGGCCTATGGAAGTAATCCCATTGGTGGTAATGGTGGTAATGGTGGCGGTACCCACGTGAAGAGCACGCATCTGCTCAAGGCTTTGCGAATAGAAACCAGCTTCGCCTAAAAACAGAGCCCCAAAAAAGCCGCCCAGGCTTACGCCCGCCATGAGAACCAGCAGGATAAAGGCGGTAACTTTGGCGGGAAGGGAGTGGGTGAGGGGCCGTTTCTCAGGATTCATGGGCGTGGCTCCGTTCAGGGGTCGTGAGGATGGGCGGGGTGGAGAGGGTGGTGTCGACGGGGGCGGTGTCAGTAGGGGTGGTGTCGTGGGCGAGAACGGTGGGGGTGTCGGTGGGGATGATGGCGGCGGAAGCATGTTGACATTCGTGTTCGATCTTGTAGCCCTGCCCCCAGACAACTTTAAGGAGGCGCGGTTCAGCGGGGTTGATCTCGATTTTCTCCCTGATATGTCGGATATGAACTGCTACGGTGCTCTCGTTACCAAGCGGAGCTTCCTGCCAAACGCTTCGATATATCTCCTGAGGGGCAAAGACCTCACCGGGGTGCTCCATGAGCAGTTTGAGGATGGCGTATTCTTTGGGAGTGAGCGAGATCGCCTCGCCGTCAGCGGTGACGCGTTTTGTCTTGTCGTCGAGGGTAACACCGTCGATTACCAGCATTTGCGCAGTGTGCACGCAAGCGGTTCCCAGATGCAGATAGCGCCGCAGTTGCGCCTTCACGCGCGCTACGACCTCGACGGGGTTGAAGGGCTTGGTGATGTAATCGTCCGCGCCCACGGTAAGCCCCAGCACCTTGTCATTGTCTTCGCCTTTGGCCGTGAGAAGGATCACAGGCACATTGCTTGTCTCGCGTATGTGCACCATTGCCGAGATGCCGTCGAGCTGTGGCATCATGATGTCCATGAGGATCAGATGAATTTCCTGCTGAGCCACCATAGCGAGAGCTTCTTGGCCGGTGTGCGCCTCAAGCAAAGTGTAGGTGGGGTCTGCGAGGTATATCTTGAGCGCATTGACGATGTCCTGATCGTCGTCACAGATGAGTACGCGATACAAAGGCGGCATGGGTAAGCTCCTCGCTGGTGCATGGGGGAACGTGCACGGTCATACTTCCTGTTGACGCAAAGGGACGGACGTGGCGGGCGGAGGTACTTCTTGCTGCTCACTGCTCGCAACTGTTCGCGGTCGCTCATCGCACAACACCATCGTACCGCGAGCGCCTTTAACAAAAAACCAGCAAGCTGATTAAAATTTCCTTAAGTTATCAGAGAATTGGCCGATTAGAGTATCATAGGGTGTCGAAGGTAAGGACTTTGATGACATAATGGCTTCGCATGCCGAAACCGAGGAGCTACGCAAGACCTACAGCTCCGATACCGCACGTAAGGTGGTGTGACGTTCGTGAGACTGCCCGACTTCGCCATCACACAAGAGATCGAAAACCTGACACTGGAGATCATCGAGACATTGGAGCTTATGGAGAAGGTCGGCGACATCGACCTGCTGTTCAAGCTGCGCAAGGCCAACCGCATAAGCTCCATCCAGTCTTCTGTGGCGATAGAGGCCAACTCGCTGACGCTGGAACAGGTGACAGACATCATAAACGGGCGAAAAGTCGCAGGTGACCCAAAGGAGATCCAAGAAGTTAAGAATGCCTGGGAAGCCTACGAGGACATCGGTACGTACTCTCCCTATTCGATAGAGAGTTTTCTCGACGCCCACGGAAAAATGGCCAACAAACTGGTACGTGAGTCGGGACGTTTCAGAAGCGTGCAGGTTGGCGTGTACAAGGGCTTTGAGCTTATCCACGACGGAGCAAAACCCGATGAGATCAGGCCTTTGATGCAACAGGTCTTTGAATGGGGCGAGGGGTCAAATGCCCATCCGCTCATCAAGAGCTGCGTCCTGCATTTCCTCATCGAGTTCGTGCACCCCTTTGAGGACGGCAATGGTCGCATGGGCAGGCTCTGGCAGACGGTCATACTCGCTGACTGGAAGCCAATTCTGCAGTGGGTTCCCATTGAGACGATGGTTTACCAAAACCAGTACGGTTACTACGACGCTTTAAATAAATCTGAACGCCTGAACGACGCTGCTCACTTCGTGGTCTTCATGCTCAATATCATCGCGTATACCCTTGGCGTGATAGTCAGGAGTAAGATGATGCCGCACAGCAGAATGAACGAGACGATTGCGCTCCCCTATGCGCCCGACTTCTCCGCTTTTCCCGATAAGCGTAAAGGTGTGGCCGATAAAAACGGTAATATTCCCGATAAAAGCGCAGTTTTTACCGATAAAGATGTAGTTCTTACCGATAAAATTCCCGATATATTTACCGATAAGCTGAGCAAGAGCGAAAAGGAGTTCCTGTTCACCCTATTCCTCTACCTCTGTGAGCATGGAGAGATCAACAATTATCGCGCACAAACCCTCACAGGCAAATCGGCCGACAGCGTGAAAAAATACTTTGCCAAGCTGGTGAGCATCGGACTGCTCCAAGCCATAGGCAAGACCAAGGCCCGAGTCTACCGTTTCGCCGACTCCATCGCCGCAAAGAGGTAACTGATTAAGCTAGAAACACCGAACAAAAGTGAAACAAAAGGCGAACGTCCCCTTTTGTCGAACCTGATCCGCTCGGTCGGGCTTTTTAATGACTACTGCGATATCGGTAAAGATTCAGGTTACCAACGTGGGGAGAGCGCCTACGATAGACTGTACAACGACCCAAAAGTGAAGCTCAACCCCAACCTTGGTAAAGTGAACAGGCCACCGTATTATGCACTCAAAGTCTATCCCAGCCCCGGCGCAACGATCGGTGCAACAGCAACCTTCGGCTACATAGCAGCCCGCTCCTTGCCCGCTCCCTGATAGGAGCCCGTACCCCGCTCCGCGACGCGCTCCCTTGCAACATGGTATCCGGCTCAGTAGAATGTGTGTATGGAATGTACGCATGACGACATATACCGCCTGTTGGGCTCCCTGAATTGGGATTATTCGACTACCCCCGAGGAAATGCTGGAGGTACTGGAAGGCAGGCTACCACGTGCCGGTACTTTCGACAGGGATGCCCTGTTCGTCCGTTCTCTGGAACGTTTGCCGTGGCATCATGTTGTTTCTCTTTGGGGGATTCACGCGATGAAGGAACTGTATACCCCAGCCAACCGTAGTCGTATATGGCCGCCCGAGCGCAGGGAGTCTTTCGATGTCGCTTTCAGAATATTACGAGGAGAAGCTGTATCCTCTGCAGGATGGGATAGCCAACGTCGTTCAAAGCTGCAAGACGCCTTTCTATCTTACCGGTGGGACCGCCCTGAGCCGGATCTACTACGCACATAGATTCTCGGACGATCTCGATTTTTTTGTCAACCGCTGCGATGAG
>JAIRXA010000108.1 GCA_031268525.1 Coriobacteriales bacterium
GTCCTTCTGCGCGCACAACGGCAGGGGTGCGCTGACCAGCTTGTTTGGTCTGGCTGGATCGCTCTCGCTGCGCAGGGGATGCTGCTTGCTGGGACGGCTCTTGCTGCGCAGAAGATACTGGCTGGCTAAACAGTGTGTGTAGGGATGACTCGCGCAAGCCTCTCCGACTGCGTTCATCGGCAGATAGCTTGTCGAAGGCTTCGGCTGAGAGTTCGTCCTTGAGGTGGCCATCCTCAAAGTAGAGGTAACGGTTGGCGAGACCCTTGAGATAATGAAGGCGATGTTCTGCTATGACAATGGTCTTGCCTTGTTGTTTGAGGCGCAGAAATGCCTTGCGCATCTGGGCAATCGAGCTCAGGTCAAGATTGGACGAAGGCTCATCAAGGAGGTATATCTGCGGGTGCATCGCGTAGACACTGCCGCAGGCAATCCTCTGCTTCTCTCCGCCCGAAAGCTCAAAGATGCTGCGCCCGAGCAGGTCTTCCAGAGAAAATACCTCAGCGGCCGCTTGTGTGCGTGCGACTATTTCCTCACGTTTGAGTGCCAGATTCTCGCAGCCGAAGGCCAGTTCGCTCGTCGTATCAACATTAAAGAACTGACTGCGTGGATTTTGGAAAACCGAGCCGACGAGTCGTGCTCTCTGTGCAAGGCCCATACTGGTTACGTCGGTGCCATCAATCTCAATCGTTCCCGAAAGATCACCCGCATAGAACTGCGGCGCCAAGCCGTTTATCAGTCTGGTTACGGTTGTTTTGCCACAGCCACTCCGGCCGCAAAGCACCACGCATTCGCCCGGATAGACAGAGAAGTTTGTCGCCCGTATGCCGGATGTGGCAGCCTCAGGAGTCGAGCCGCCAGAAGGAGCAGTGTCATCGTCTTGCAGGCGATAGTTAAACGAAACGTCTCTGAAGTTGATGACCGGAGCGCTGCCCATCTCCCGCCACCTTAGCCCATGAGGGAGAGGACGATGAACAACACACACAGCGCGAGAATGAAATAGTCGGCAGCGGAGAGGCGCACTTCTGCCAGAGTGCTCCGTTCGGCCTCGCTGTCGAGCCCTCGGCAAAGTGAGGCGGCAGCAAGTTCGTTGGCGATGGTTGCCGTTGACATCAGGAGAGGAACCAGCGCGTACTCAAGGGTCTGGAGAGGCGAGCGCAGCACGCTGACCGCAGAGACTTCAATACCTCTGAAGCGCATGGCGGTCTGTATGCAGGCCCATTCCTCCTTGAGGGTAGGTATGAAGCGAAAGACCACCGAGAGAGGGATAACCAGCTTTGACGGAACGTGCATCCTTTGCAGGGCAGCAATGAATTGACTCACCGTCGTACTGTGCATCATGAGGTTGCCGCAGAGGTACAGAGGCATGAACAGGCGTGCGCATCGTATGATCGCCATAAGGACGGCGGCCACTACGCCGCCGAGGAGCGGCGTGACATACCAGTCAAAAAAGACCAGCGTCGCAAAGACCAGCACAACACCTGCGGCAAAGGCAAAGCGCTTTTCATTGACAAACAGCAGCACGATCACACCGATGACGGTGCTCTCAAGCGGTAGGTCAACAAATCTGAAGAGGGCAAAGCAGGCTGCAAACGTCAAGGCCAGCTTGGTGCGTGGGTCAAGCGGCAGGAAGGCCCTTGATGCCTGCGTGGCAAGCAGTTCCATCAAACGACGCCGGCCTTCTCAAAGTGCTTCTTCAAGAGTCCCTGCCCGAGGAAGGCGCCGATAATGCCCCCCACCAGCGCAAGCGCTATGAACACGAAGATGATCCATGGTGGGGTGAGCGCGTCAATGGTCGTAACATAGTCCGCCCCGTAATACTTCATACAGTTCGCCAGCCACGCTGGTCTGGCGAGGACGATGATCCAAAACGGCCCCATATTGGTGAGGGCGAAGACGGTATAACTCATCTTGTAAAAGGTTTTGGAACGATAGCGCCCCGCCCGCGCAAGCAGCTCAGCAACAAGGCCTACAGGTACCGCCCATGCCAATCCCTGCCAAGCCCCCGTCATAGACTCAACGAGACCCACCAAAACTGCAAGGATGAGCAGAGCGCCGGGCTTGTTGAGCTTGGTGCAGTACACCGAGAAGATCGGCCCGAGGATGATGCCCAGGAACAGGGGACACATCAGGTAGAGGATGGGGATAACGCCCGAGCCCATCACAACGCCGAGCAAAACGACAAGATAAACTGCCGCAAATGCACCGGCGATGATGAGGTCACGGGTCGTGAGCTTCCTCTTGTTGCTGCTGACCTTCTCCGATGTTGCCATAGTTCGCTCCCTCCAGCCAAAAGCTACCCGTATAAAGTTAGATTCATCTAACTAAATGAGAGCATACTGATCCCGGGGGTCGCTGTCAATGGCGTGGCGGCACAGATGGCAGGAGAAGATTCCTCAGATTTTCATGTGGGCAGGATAATCATGCATTCGTCTGTAGGGGCGGGCTCTGACCGCCCGCGTGAGCACGAAAATCCCTCTCTACCTACGCGGGCGGACGAAGTCCGCCCCTACACCTCGCGGAACCCACGGGATCGTCATGCCCCCACGCCTTGCGGAACCCGCAAATTTGTCCGCACCTACACCATCTTGGTGCCGGTAGAGTCCTCTCTGGCCATTTCAGCAAGGAAAAAGAAAAAGGCGCAGAACTGTAGTTTCAGATTGCGGTGAACGGGTGTTTGCGATATAACCGTCAGGAAGAAAGGATGGGCGACATGAAGAAAGACCCGGCAGGAATACGTGATGACCGGATTATCATCTTCAAGACAGAAGATGAGAGAATATCCGTTGACGTTCGTTTTGACGAGGAAACTGTCTGGCTGACGCTTGACCAGATGGCGGCTTTGTTCGAGCGCGACAAATCCACGGTATCACGCCACATAAAAAACGTGTTTGACGAGGGGGAGCTTGTGCGAACGGCAGTTGTTGCAAATTTTGCAACAACTGCCTCAGACAACAAGACGTATCAAGTCGACCACTATAACCTCGATGTTATCATCTCGGTTGGCTACCGTGTGAAATCCATGCGCGGCACACAATTCCGACAATGGGCGACGAAGCGGTTGAACGAGTACATCCGCAAGGGCTTTGCGCTGGATGACGAACGTCTAAAAAACGGCAGCGGACGATACTTCCGTGAGCTGCTGCAACGCATACGCGACATCCGCAGCAGCGAGCGTAACCTCTACCAGCAGGTCACAGACATCTACGCGACTGCTATTGACTATGACCCGAGGGCTGACATGACGCGGGAGTTCTTCGCCACGGTCCAAAACAAGATGCACTATGCCGCGCACAGGCACACCGCCGCAGAAATCATCTTCGAGCGCGTTGACAATGAAAAGCCCATGCTTGGCATGACGAACTTCCGGGGCGACTACATCACAAGGGACGACATCGGGGTTGCCAAGAACTATCTCACCGAAAAGGAGCTGCAGATACTGAACCTGCTCGTATCGCAGTTCCTTGACTTCGCGGAGTTGCAGGCGATTGAGGAAAACGCCATGACGATGAGAGACTGGATAGCAGAGCTTGACCGCCAGTTGCTCGGAAACAGGCGGGAGCTGCTCGACCGTAAAGGACGCATATCGCATAAACAGGCAATTGAGAAGGCTGAGCAGGAATACGAGGTTTTCCGTGAGCGGGAAATGAGGCAGTTGGAAAGCGACTTCGACTGCGCGGTCAGGCAGTTGGCAGAAACCGTCGATATGGACGAATAGGATTATGCCGCTGACGGTACGGTGAGGAAAATCTAAGCCACCGAAAACAGCGCAACAAAAAACAGGGCACGGCGACCAGCCCAGAGGAACTGGTCACCGCGCCTTTTGTTACGACTGCCCTTACGGTGCCCTGCCGCCCGCAGAAATGCGTCTCCACGCAATGCCGTACGAGAAGATGCCGCTGCACGCCCAAACGCCGCCCACAGACGATAAATTCCCCAAAAACGGGCACTTTTTCATACGCTTCTGCGTTGGCTCATAAAAAGCGGCAGTCGAGAAGCACGGCACTGAAGGACTGCTTGCACTCGCGGCAAAGGCTGTTGTAGCATCGCCTCTTGTTCTCACCGATGACGATGAAAAGGTCCCATTCGCGCCTCGTCCGCTTGAACAGTTTGGGTATCAGCACTCTCAAAGCCGAGCACGCGAAGCTTACGGAGAATAAGAATGCGCTCAACGCTGAGTATGCTAAATTGAAAAGACAGGCGCGGGAGATTGGTGTTATCGAGTCTAACGTGGACAGCATTTTGGAACCAACCAAGAGCGAAACGCGAAGTAAAGAACGCGACATAACCCTATAATTTGAGCGCAAACCAATCGTGTCTGCGCAATTACGAAAATAGGGCCGCAAATGCAAGCATAGAATTTTTTTCTGTAAGTAGGGAAGCGTGCGGATAGAGTTGTTGGTTCGCACCGAGTGATATGATTGGCAGAGTCAAACATAGATGCGCCCAGGTGCCCGCCTAATCCTATGTTTGACTGCATTCCAGATTGGGTGGGTACCTGGGCGGATTGGAACGGAATCCGCCATGTCGCCACGCCATGCCCAATTCACGGGCCTTGTGGCATCGCTTGATGCCACGGCATTCGAAAGGCTCCAAGCTGCAGTTAATGAACGCAGATGCCGAGAACGAATCGGTATAGGCACTCTGGATGAAGCTGCCGCTCAGTACCGCCCCAACCCGAGTTGCCCGTCATGCGGGAGCAACCCTTTCAAAGATGGCAGAACTCCTGCTGGGCGACAGCGTTTTGTGTGTTCAGGCTGTAATCTGCGCTTTAGCGCCTTGAGCGGCACCGTTCTTGAATTCTGCAAGAAAGACCTCGCGACCTGGGCGAGCTTCATAACCATGATGTGCTACAACGCGCCGCTTGACCTGACTGCCGAGATTTGCGACATCGCCCACAGCACGGCGTTTGAATGGCGGCATAGGGTGTTTAATACCGTCGATGACTATCAAGACAGACTTAAGTTGCGAGACAAAATCTGGATCGATGAAACTTATGTGCCTGACTCGTCTTCGCTCAGAGGCCAGACTGGAAACCGAAGCGGGGCCTTTCAAAAGAGCAGGTCTGCATAGTGCTGGCGATAGATGTTCACAAAAACGCCGTCGCCATCACCTGCGGCAACGGCAAGCCATCATCAAAGAGGATCAAAGGGGCACTGCTGGCACACATAAGCGAGGGATCGCTCATCATCCATGACAAGGAAAAAGCGCATAACTCGCTGGTTGTGGCAGCCAAGTGCTCCGACGAGGCATACAAGGCGGACACAAAAGACCCGGTCTACCTTGAGAAAATGGCGATGATCAATAACCTCTGTTCGTGGGTAAAGCGGTTTCTTTGGCGATACCCAGGCATGAAAGCAAAGAACTTGCAGTCCTACCTGAACTGGTTTGCCTATCTATACAGAGTCAAGCGCGATAAGGAGAAGTGGCCGAAAACGGAAAGGGTCATACGCCATTTGCTCATGACTGATTCCTGTTTCCGCAGTTGAACTGACCAGTCTTATCCATACGCTTCCCTACTTACAGAAATTTTTTTACAGGGGTAGGTTGAATTTCAGAACGCAACATTGATGCGTTTAGTCTTGCAGGCCATTGCAAAAGGTAGATTGCCAAACTTAGCGTCCCCTTAGATAGCATAGTAGTGTTGACAGGGTAACTGCACGTAATTCGGCTGGTCTTTCTGGTTTTGAAGGGTGAGAGACGACATATTTCAGACAG
>JAIRXA010000191.1 GCA_031268525.1 Coriobacteriales bacterium
TGAGCGGAGATGTGAGCAGAACGTGAAAACGGATTTCTTATGCCCCTATTGCTTTGATGTCAACAGCCTTTCTGACGTCGTCTACCATTGCGTCAACTGCAATACCGACACCAAGGTAGATGACCTGGTGGGCTCAGATGCCAGTGGATATGCCTTTCCTGTCTCGATCATCTGCCCAAAGTGCGGCACCAGTGCCCTGGCCTCGTGTCCGAGCTGCAAGGGCACCTTGCCCGAAGGGACGCTTTCCGGCGGGGATTCGATCATCTCCATCGTCGGGACGAGGGGATCTGGCAAAAGCCACTACATCGCCGTTTTGATCTATGAGCTCTATCGCCGAGTCGCGGCGGATTTTGATGCGAGCTTTGCCGGTTACGGCAACAGCCATGCGCTTTGGGCTGCGAAGTTCGGTAACCGTTTGTACAGTGCACTGCAAGCCCTCGATGCGACGGCGGTGGGTTCTAAAGACGAGCAGAAACCCTTGATCTATGAGCTGTTGTTCCCTGCCACAGACGGTGGTGAGAACATCTTGTACACCTTCGTGTTCTACGACACCGCAGGGGAGAACTTCTCAGATGAGAACCAGATGCTTTTGCTGAACAGATACATCTGCCATTCTGCAGGGATCATCTGCATCCTCGACCCGTTTCAGATCCCGGACCTGGAATACAAGATCGACCGAGACATCGTCGACGGTTCCTCTTCTGGCGCTGCTATAACCTCCAACATGGAAGTCATCAACCATGTGGCCAGTCTGATCCGCAACTACAAGGGGATGCGGCGCTCCGAAAGGATCGATATCCCCGTTGCACTCGTCTTCACCAAACTCGACGCCATCGAGGGTCTGATCCCCAATGGCTCGACCGTCCTTGATGTCAGCCCCCACATCGGTGGTGTGGATGACAACGATATCCACAATGTCGATGCAGAGATCAAGTCGCTGCTTTTGGAGTGGGGTGAGCGGGCGTTCATCCAGCTCGTCGACAGCAGCTTTAGCAACACCGAGTACTTCGCCGTCTCCGCCTTAGGTCTTGGCAACCATCCCGATGCCACCAAGAACAGGACGATCCGCAAGCCGCAGCCACACCGGGTCGAAGACCCCTTCTTGTGGTTGTTGCGTGAGACCGGTGTGCTCGATGAGCAGTGCCGCTCAGAAAGACAAGCGGCAGCCAAACGGCTTCGTCTTATCCCCAACGATGTGAAAAAGGCACGGGAACAGGCCACAGAGCAAGCCCGACTGGCAGAGCAGAAGCGCAAGGAAGCCGAGCGCCTGGCCCAAGAGAGAAAACAGCGCGAGGACGCGGACCGCAGGGAGCAAGAACGTCTGACTGAGGAGCAAAGAAGGAAAGCCGAGCGCAGAAAGGCACAATGGCGCAAGCGGATTCCTGCGATCGTTGTAGTTATCATAATAGCAATAGTTGCTGCTACAATATATTATAATACCGTAACGGAGCCAGAAGAACAATACAACGAGGCTATGATCCTGTACAATCAAGGTCGTTATGACTCTGCGCGATACGCTTTTGAGGAGTTGGACGACTATAAGAATAGTTATCAGATGGTAGAGCTCTGTTTAACAGAGAAGCGTATCCAAAGTCTGCGCTACAGCGATGAGGAACTTGAACTTAACGATACCCCAGATACGGCACAAGGACTCCTAGCTGGCGTCTATCAACAAGGGAACTTATCAGCGCCTTATGAAAACGAACGTGATTGGTATGCTTTTAACCTGCGTGATACTCGAGAAGTCAGCATCGCATTCCAAACAACGGAGATCGATGCAGATGATGCGTATTGGGATGTCTATCTCTACGAGGGTTATAGCGCTGCAATCAGTGAGAATGGGACTATCTACTACCATGAGTTCATCCCGGGGCGTCAAGCCCAGACGTACATCGGTCCTTACACACTTTATCCGGGGATATATTATCTGCGCGTGGAATCCTCCGATGGGTGGTCAAGTGATCCGTATGTCATTTTGTTAAGTACTGACTACTAACGCCCTTAAGGAAGCAACGACCTTTGGTAAACATAAAATATCCGCTTGACCTGCAGCTAATCTGGGCGTTCAAGACGTACTGTTATAATCTCGATTTATGAATGGGTAGTGGCGCCCAAAAATGATATAGAAGGTGAAGAAGAAATGGAAGGCAATGAAACCTCTAAAGATCGCCATCTCTAAAGGAGATTCCTTTGAGGCTTCGGTAGTTTGTGTGGTAGGAGCTTTGCTCCTTGAGATGTTCTCATGCCACCTTCTTCACCTTTTCTTTTTCCCCCTTGACCGGCCTTCCTGGCAGATGCGGCTTGTTGTCTGAACATCTGAGCATGAGCAGAGCTATGAGGTTGTCGGTGTTCTTGAACCCGTATCCCATTCTTACGGTAACTTTTATTTTGTTGTTGATGGCCTCGACACGGGCGTTACTGATGCCAAGCTCCACCGCCGCTATGATGTCGTCTTTGCGGTGGCGGACTTTCTTATTGACAGCCACCACCTGAGGGATACGACAGCGGCTCGCACGACGCAGCCACGCATCGAGCAGCGCCCTGGCATCCTTCGCGCTGGAGGAATGAAACACCGCCCGCAGATTCTCTTTGAGCTCCCAGGCCTTAAAAAGGTGCGAGCCGGCACGCCTGACCTCATCCAGCTTTTCTTTTTGTGTATCGGTGAGGTCTGACGGGTTTTTCACCAGCGCGTACCTTGAGCCTTTGATCGTCTCGGCAGCTTCCTGAAGCGCCTTGGCCTCAGCCGGAGTCTCGTCGCCTTTGGCTGGGAGACCTGGACGCTCGCGCTTGGGGGCGGCATCGCGTGCCGCCCTCTTGGCGACCTGCCACTCCTCGCGGCGTACGCCGTCTAAAGCATCGTTTATCCAGCTGACGACATGGAAGGGATCCATCACCCACCCGGCATTGGGACAGCGCCTCTTAACCAGCGCCTTTATCCATTTCGCCCCGTCAGCGGTGACGATCTCGATGGCACGGCGCTGCTCGCGGGTAAGCTCGTCTAAGAAGCGATTCAGCACCTCTTTGCCGTAGCCTGCGTGCGCCCAGATGAGGCATCCCCGGTCATGATCCACGACGACGGTTAGGTACCTGTGACCCTTTTTGTGCGAAGTCTCATCAATCCCGATGCGGCGCAGGCCCTCAAAACGGCCCTGCCCTCGCGCCGCCTCAAGGTCGTCATAGACGCGTTTGCAGATGCCACCGACGCTGTGCCACTCGATGCGCGCAAGCTCTGCGACCGCCGAGATGGTGCCATGCACGGTAAGCCAGGCGACCCAGTCCTCAAAGTCACGTGTGCATCTCGCCTTGTGCCTGGCCCACGGCACCGCCTCGACATGCACACCATGCTCGGGGCACCTGACTCGTGCCGGTCGGTACTCCAGGTAGCACATAGACCTCGCCAGGTCCATAGCCCGCCACCGCCTCGGCTGCGCCTTGGCATCGTAGAACTCGCACCTGTGCCCGCATATCGGGCACAGTCGCTGCCTTCGTTTGTGCGGGCAGACGGAGACGACGATCGCCCCGGCATCGATGCGCAGGCCTTTGATGATTGTTGCAGTGAGCGAGAGCGCAAGTAGTAGTATCCTGTTCATGGCGTGCGAGCCTTTCTCGATAGGTTAATTTTGGCGAACTAATCCTACCTTGCTCCACGCTGAAACAGCCCCTTGAGGGGCTGTTTCTTTCTAAGAAC
>JAIRXA010000202.1 GCA_031268525.1 Coriobacteriales bacterium
AACTGTTGCGGGTCATAGCCTACCTCGTTGCGAGAGATCTCCTCCATCGCCAGCGAGAGCGGCTTTCGCCCGGCGAGCTGCGCGATCTGGGTCGCCGACTGCAGGGCTATGGCACGATCGCGTTGACCACGCATCATGTCGTTGATGTCACGCGCGCGCTCGGAAGCGACAGCACACAACAGATACCTGTCATTGTTTGCCTTCTCGAGCAGTTCGTCTATCGAGGGTTGCATCAGGGACACGTTCATTCACTCCGTTTCAGATTCTCACTCATCGTGTATCGAGTCCAGTGCGACCATGAGGGCTCAGGCTCAAAGCCGCATACTTCCGCCTCGCATACTTCCCTCAAAAACCGTCTTCAGGGCTTGAGCTGCGGTTTCGAGATCGTCGTTTACAATCACGACAGTATAACGGTCTCGGAGAGCCATTTCCAGCTCAGCATGCCGCAGACGGGCTGCTATCTGTTCATCTGTCTCCGACCCACGCTTCCTCAGACGTTCCTCAAGTTCACCAAGCGAAGGGGGCTCGATGAAGATCAAGAGAGCTTCGGGGTGCTTCGCCTGTACCTGAAAGGCTCCCTGAGGCTCGATCTCAAGAATGATGTCGCTCCCTTCGGCACGTCGCTTGAGTACCTCATCTTTGAGGGTGCCGTAATAATTGCCGTGGACGAACGCCCATTCGAGCAGTCCGTCCTCGGCAATCAATCTCTGGAATTCCTCAGGGGTCAGAAAATAATACTCGCGTCCGTTCTGCTCGCCTTCCCGCGCAGAGCGAGTCGTCGCAGAGACGGAAAGCCAGACGTCATCCCTCCCCTTGAGGGCCTGTGCCAGCAAGGTTCCCTTACCAGCACCGGAAGGACCGGAAACGACATACAGGTTTCCGGACATGAAGACTTAACCCAGGCGTTCGAGCAGGGCAGCCTTTTGCTTTGCACCCAGACCCTTGACGCGGCGGGTCTCGGAGATCTCGAGCTCGGTGAGCAACTTGGAGGCCTTTGCCTTGCCATAACCAGGCAGAGACTCGATGAGGGTGATGACCTTGATCTTGTCGACGACCGGATCGCCAGCCTTCTTGAGAACGTCGGCGAACGTGAGTTTTCCTTCCTTCACGTCCTTACGCAGGGCAGCGCGAGCGCTTCTGGCCTCAGCGGCCTTCTTGAGGGCTTCCGCACGAGCTTCTTCTGACAGTGGTGGCAGAGCCATGATTACTCCTTCTAAGGTCGGTATCATATCGATTGCTGATTGTACGTTTTCCCTGCTTATTTGACAAGTGAACGGCTGCCGGGAGCGTAGATTTCTACCCCCTGCCGACACAATGCACAGCTTTCTGCCTCCCAGGAAGGCACCTCCAGGCGTAGCAGTGGGTAGAAAGGCGAACTGAAGGCGGCCTGCCCACCACGGTCGATGAGAGCGACAACTCCCACGACCGCACCGCCGGCACCAATAACAAGATCTTCGAGCTCCCTGACCGAACCGCCGGTCGTAACAACGTCTTCAGCGATGAGCACCCGGGCACCCGGCTGCACCTCAAAGGAACGGCGAAAGACCATTGCTCCCCCCTCTCGTTCACTGAAAATCAGGTTCACATCGAGGGCTGCAGCAACAGCAAAGCCGAAGAGGATACCGCCGACCGCCGGAGAGGCGACAAGGTCGATGGCGAGGTCGTGGGGCAGACGCGCCACAGCTTCGGCGGCAAGCGACATGCTCAGACGCGGGTGTTCCAGAATGCGGGCGCATTGGACGTAGGTGTCCGAATGACGTCCGCTCGTCAGACGAAAATGCCCACTACGCACCGCATGGGTCTCGTGTAGCATCTGAAGAACGTCCTCGTCGGTCAGACGCCTTCCCTGTGCATTGGTCGGCTCCATCGCCAATTCATTCATCTGTGTCTCTGTCTGATTCATTGATACTCCTTACGATCTCCTCGAATGCGCTTCGTGGGTCGGCGGCGGCGGTTATGGGCCTGCCAATCACCAGATGTGACGCCCCGGCCCTCAATGCCTCGCTCGGCGTGGCGACGCGACTCTGATCTCCCCTGTCCGCTCCTGCTGGCCTGACCCCTGGCGTCACGATGGCGGCCTCGGGGCCCCATGAAGCGCGTATATACTGCGCCTCGCGAGGCGAGCAGACCACGCCATCGCATCCCGCTTCATGCGCCAATTCAGTAAGGACGATTACCTCATGCAGGGGATCGTGAGCGATGCCGACCTGTTGCAGTGAGGCATCGTCCATCGAGGTAAGCACCGTGATGGCGAGCAGGGTTGGTTGCGTGGCGAGTGAAAGCCCCTCTGCTGCCTCCCGAACACCCTCCCCTGCCGCCTTCAGCATGGCGGTACCGCCGAGTGCGTGAACGGTAAGCATGTCGGCACCCGCACGCACGATGCTGGCAGCTGCGCCACGCACCTGATGAGGGATGTCATGAAGTTTGAGATCGACGAAGACTCTGAAACCGAGTTCTCTGAGCTCACCTACGATCTGAGGACCGGTCGCATAGTACAGGGTCATGCCAACCTTGAGCCAGCAGGCCTCGTCCTTGAGCTGTCGCGCCAGAGCGCGTGCCTGCTCGGCGGGACAGTCAAGCGCGACGATGATCCGCTCACGAGTGGCAAGGTTCGGGAGTCTTGAAGGTGTGCCGTGGTTCTCGACCTCCTTGCCCATGACAGACCTCTCCTTACTCATAACGGACCTCCCATTGCTCATGACAGACCTCCCACCAAATCATTCACGTCTCTGACGCCCTGCTCAAAACACCAGTCAATGATGCCCTCGATGATCTTTGGGGGCGCTGAGGGATCGGTAAACAGCTGCGTGCCGAGGGCTACGGCACGGGCGCCTGCCAGGAGAAACTCGATTGCATCGGTCGCACGGGCGATGCCGCCAACCCCGAGCAGAGGCAGCGTGACCGCGCGATAGACGCGATGGATCGCCCAGAGAGCCACGGGTTTGATGGCGGGGCCTGACAGACCTGCCACCCCGCGCTCAAAGACGGATCGTCGTGTCTTGAGGTCTATCGCCATGCCTGCGACGGTGTTGATAAGCGTCAAAACGTCCGCTCCTCCGGCCTCGCACGCCCGTGCAATCTCGGTGATGTCGGTGACATTGGGACTGAGTTTTACCAGCATCGGGCGCCTGGTGGCTGCACGGCAGGCGCGGGTCAGCAGCTCAGCCTCGGCGGGATCGGTGCCAAAGGCCATGCCGCCGCAATCGACGTTCGGGCAGGAGATGTTCACTTCATAGGCACTGACCGCCGCCTCCTGTTCCAGACGCTCGATGACGGCGACATACTCCCGTGTCGTATGCCCGCAGACATTGACGATGACCGGCAGCTCCTGCGTGGCGAGCCAGGCGAGATCGTTGGCGCAGAAGGCTTCGACACCTGGGTTTTGCAGGCCGATGGAGTTGAGCATGCCGCCTGTTGTCTCGGTGATGCGCACACCTCTGTTGCCAAGCCAGGGATCGAGGGAAACACCTTTGGTCGTCACCGCACCGAGCTGCGAGATATCCCAGAGCTCGGCAAACTCGCGCCCGGAACCAAAGGTGCCCGAAGCGACCGTCACGGGATTCTTCATCGCCAGACCGCCGAGATCGACATTGAGCTTCAGCGACTTCA
>JAIRXA010000007.1 GCA_031268525.1 Coriobacteriales bacterium
CTGAATCGCACAACTCACTTTCCTGACACAAAATACCCCGTCCCTTTTGTGTTTCCATCCGTCTCCCCTGTCTACACACCGTCCCCTTTGGCACCTTTTGCCCCGCCCCTCCTTTGACACGCATGCTCACCGGGCGGACGAAGCCCCCTACGCCCGAGGCGGATGACCCGTAGGGGCAATTCGCATAACGCGATATGACCGGATACATGACAGCAGCCCCAGACGAATCCGAGGCTGTCTCGTTGAATTGCCCTGAAGGGTCGTCGCAATCGCACGCCGAGAAAGCCCACCGCGCGCCCTCGCGAGCCCCTCTTACTCGCTCGGAGCGACCCCTCCCGAGACACCGCCGTCACGCGAGGCCCCGCCACCGCCAAAGATCGGCGTCACGAGTTCAGCTTCGCGCTTCAGCGAAGTCCGTGGACGCGGCTTGGGTATCTCGCCGCTGCCCACCGCAAACACGATGTCCTTGCCATCGTAATCGACCTTGATGACCGCACCGGTCTTATAGGTGCCGAGCAACACATCCTCCGAGACCGGATCCTCGATCAGGCGTTGGATGGCACGGCGCAGAGGTCGTGCGCCAAAGGTCGCGTCGGTGCCCTCTTTGGCGATGTGGGCCCGGGCGGCATCGGTAAGCTCAATGCTCATGCCCTGCGAGATCAGGCGGTCACGCAGGTCGGCGATCATCAACTCGACAATGAGACCGATCTGCTCATCGGTCAGCGACTTGAAGACGATGATGTCGTCGATACGATTTAAAAACTCCGGGCGGAAGAGCTTTTTCATCTCCGCCATCACCCGACTGTTGATTTCCTTGTCGGACAGTCCCGTCTTGCCCGAACCCGCCGCGCCAAAGCCGATGGGCGTGCCCTGCGCGATCTCACGCGCGCCCACATTGGACGTCATGATGATGATGGTGTTGCGAAAATCGACCTTGCGACCCTGCGAGTCGGTCAGGCGACCTTCCTCCAGTATCTGCAGCAGAATGTTGAAGACGTCTGGATGGGCCTTCTCGATCTCGTCAAAGAGAATGACGGAGTAGGGTCGCTGACGCACGGCCTTGGTGAGCTGGCCTCCCTCATCATAGCCCACGTAGCCTGGAGGCGAACCGACGAGGCGCGAAACCGTGTGCTTCTCCATATACTCGCTCATGTCGAAGCTGAGCAGCGCGTCCTCGCTGTTGAACAAGAATTCTGCCAGCGCCTTGGAGAGCTCGGTTTTGCCGACACCCGAGGGGCCGAGGAAGATGAACGAGCCGCCGGGCCGCTTGGGATCTTTAAGCCCCGCGCGCGAGCGTCGGATGGCCTTGGAAATGGCGGTAACCGCCTCCTCCTGACCGATGATGCGCTCATGCAGCACCTGCTCCATACGCAGCAGCTTCTCGGTTTCGGCTTCGGTGAGATCGGCAACCGGAACACCCGTGGACATCGAGATGATATCGGCGATCTCCTTCTCGGTGACGCTGACAATCTGCTTTGAGGTGTCCTCGCGCCATTTCTCTTCGAGCGCCTCGCGCTCTTTGAGCAGCTCTTTTTCCTGATCGCGCAGCTTGGCGGCAGTCTCAAAGTTCTGAGTAGCGACCGCCTCTTCCTTCTCCACGCGCAGTTTGCGTATTCGCTCGTCCATGTCGTGCACTTCGGCAGGAATCGTCATGTTTCGGATGCGCATCCGAGCGCCAGCCTCATCGAGAACGTCTATGGCCTTGTCGGGCAGAAAGCGATCCTGTACATAACGGTCGGACAGTGAGACGGCGGCGGCAAGCGCCTCATCGGTAAAGCGCACGCGATGGTGCGCCTCGTAGCGATCGCGCAGTCCCGTGAGTATCTCGATGGTCTGCTCGGGGTTGGGTTCGGAGATGATAACCGGCTGGAAGCGACGCTCCAGCGCAGTGTCCTTCTCAATATGCTTGCGATATTCGTCTGAGGTGGTCGCGCCGATGACCTGTATCTCGCCACGTGACAGCGGGGGCTTGAGAATAGCCGCTGCGTCGATGGAGCCTTCGGCGGAACCAGCGCCGATGATGGTGTGCATCTCGTCGATGAACAGAATGACGTCACCTCGCTCGGAGACTTCCTTAACAACGCGCTTCATGCGTTCCTCAAACTCACCACGATACTTGGAGCCCGCCACGAGCGCGGCCACGTCGAGGGTGATCAGCTGCTTGTGACGCAAGATGTCGGGCACCTGCTCAACAGCAATGAGCTGCGCCAGTCCCTCGGCGATGGCGGTCTTTCCCACACCGGGGTCGCCCAAAAGCAGCGGGTTGTTCTTCGTACGGCGTGAGAGAATCTGCATGACGCGCTCAATTTCGTGCCCGCGCCCGACCACCGGGTCGAGCTTGCCCTCGGTTGCCTGCCTGGTCAGGTTCGTGCCAAACTCGTCGAGGATGGAGTTGCCCTCGCCGTAGTCGTCATCCATGAAATCCTGCGGCCCTGCATAGGCAGCGGACTGATGGAGCAAATCGATGACCGCTCCCTTGATCATCGAGGTATCCACGCCAATCTGCGAGAGCGCCTGAATTGCCAGGCCATTCCCTTCGCGAACAATACCTAAAAGCAGATGCTCAGTGGAGATGTAATTCTGCCCCAGCTGCATGGTTTCGCGCAGGGCAAACTCCAACACACGTTTGACTCGCGGCGTAAAACTCAGATGCCCACTCGGCGCATTGGGATCGACCTCGATCAAACCCTTAACCTGCTCCAGTATCTGATCGTAGGTGATATTGAGATTGCCGAGCGCCTGGGCTGCGATGCCCTCCTTCTCGCGAAGCAGGCCAAGCAGCAGATGTTCGGTACCAACATTGGGCTGGCTGAGCGCACGCGCCTCTTCCTGGGCGAGTGCCAAGACATTACGGGCCTTATCGGTGAATCTCTCGAATGACATATCGTCGCTCCCTCATCACGATTCGTCTCTCATGTGCGGGAAGAGAAGAACATCACGGATCGAAGAGGAGTCGGTAAGCAGCATGGCCAGGCGGTCGATGCCAATGCCCACACCGCCTGCCGGCGGCATACCGTACTCCAAGGCCCGGATGTAGTCCTCATCATAGCCCATCGCCTCCTCGTCGCCCGCCGCCTTTGCCGCGGCCTGAGCCGCGAAGCGTTCGCGTTGGTCGACTGGATCGTTGAGCTCCGAGAATCCGTTTGCGAACTCCCGGCCGCAGATGAGAAGCTCAAAACGGTCGGTGACGTTCTCAGAACCCGCCAGCTTCTTCGCCAGAGGCGAGGTCTCCAAGGGGTGCTCCGTAACGAACGTCGGCTGCACGAGATGCTCCTCTACCAGCTTCTCATACAACTCGGTAATCAGTTTACCTTTCCCCCAATCATCTTGGTAGGAAATCTGATAATGGTTCGCTAAGATTTTCAGTTCTGTTAACGTCCTGTTAAAACTGACGTCCTCGCCCGCCGCCTCACTGACCAGCGAGATCATCGAGCGCTCGGGCCATTCGCCGCTCAAATCGACCGGAGTTCCCTGATAGCTGATGTGCAGGGTACCATTGGCAGCCAGACAGGCCTGTTGTATGAGCTCCCGCGTAAAGCGCGCGATACCGCGCCGATCGGTGTAGGCCTGATAGGCTTCCAGAGTCGTAAACTCAGGGTTGTGGTCGCGATCCATGCCCTCGTTGCGAAAGGAGCGGTTGATCTCAAAAACCCGCTCAAAGCCGCCAACAAGCAGCCGCTTGAGGTGTAGCTCGGGAGCCACGCGCAGATAGAAGTCACGATCAAGAGCATTGTGGTGTGTGATGAAGGGCTTGGCAGTCGCGCCCCCGGGGATGGGGTGGAGCATGGGCGTCTCGACCTCAAGAAAACCACGCGCCGCCGCCGCCGCGCGCAAGGCCGTTACGATGGCGAAACGCTTGATAAAGGTCGCACGCACCTCGGGATTAACCACCAGATCAACGTAGCGCTGCCGATACCGCGTCTCCTTGTCGGACAGGCCATGAAACTTCTCAGGCAGGGGTCGCAGAGCCTTGGAGAGCAGCGTGATCTCGGCGGGCGCGACGGAGAGTTGTCCGCGTCGAGTGCGCAGCACCGTGCCGACAGCTCCGATCCAGTCGCCCAGATCGAGGTCCTTCACGGTGGCAAAGGGCTCCTCACCGAGCACGTTCACACGGCAGAAGAGCTGCAGATCGCCCGTGGTATCGCGCAATACGATGAAGAGAGCTTTGCCCTGATCGCGCAGCGCCATGACGCGCCCAGCAACGCGTACGACATCTTCGGTACTCGCGCCGTCGCCGAGCTCGGCGTAGCGCGCCTCGAGCTCGTCGGTATGCGCCGTCACCTCAAAGGTACGGCCATAGGGCTCCACACCCGCTGCAAGCAAGGCGGCGCGCTTGGCATGGCGCACCTCGATGGGATCATCGCTTGGGTCAGTATCCGACCTTACCTGTATCACGTCTGTCACGATGCACCTGCGCTTGATTGGGTCCCTCGACTGTACGCCTTTGACGCTTTGCTCAAACTAAGCAAAAGAAATGTGATGCCGTTCCGCCCGTGCCGATCCTGATGAGTACGTACCGCGATCTTGATGACTACTTGCCGATCTTGACGACTACGTGCTGCGATCTTGATGACTACTTGCCGATCTTGACGATCGTGAATGCCAGTTTCTTGCCGGAGGGACTGTCAACCTCGATCGTATCGCCCTTGCGTGCGCCGAGCAATGCGGCCCCGACCGGCGATTCGTTTGAGATGCGACCGCGCGAGATGTCGGCTTCGGCGGCGCCCACAATGGTAAAGACGCGCTCAGAGCCATCGGGCTGCGTAACGGTGACAACATTGCCAATCGACACACGGTTGGAGCGTTTGGGCAGCTCAACGATTGTTGCATTTGCAAGTATCTGAGTGATCTCGAGGATACGACCTTCCATCCAGGCCTGTTCATTTTTCGCGTCATCGTATTCGGAGTTCTCCGAAATGTCGCCGAATTCACGAGCAATCTTGATGCGCTCGCCGATCTCGGCACGCTTGACCGTCTCCAGCTCGTGAAGTTCCTGTTCGAGCTCCTTGCGGCCTTCTGGAGTCAGCATGTTGTCTTTGGGCATAGATACTACCCCCTCGGTTTCCTATTCGGGTATAAAAGGGACGCGGCACGCGCAATGAAAGCTCGCGCATACCGCGTCGCCCGGTTTACGGTAAGCTTACTTCTTTTTTGTTGTAGCCTTCTTCTTCGGAGCAGGCACGGGCTCGTCGTCCACGACCTCCTCCTCGCTGGCGTCTTCGTCCTCGCCCGCAGTTAACTCGCCGTTGCCATCAAGGCCCTCGCGTACATTCTTCACGGTTCTGCCCAGAGCACTACCCAGTTTCGGCAGGTTCTTGGGACCAAAGATGAGAAGTGCGATCACCAAGATGATGATCAACTCGGGCATTCCCAGTCCAAATATCTTCATAGAAGTGTCCTCCATTTGGTCACGGGAGCACAGTGTCCCAGTGTCCGCTGTTTTCGACAGGACGATAGGGTACCACTAATCGTCCTGCCTGTCTGCAAGGAATCTGGCATCGGATGTGAGGTCGTCATCTGGCTGTCATTTGATGATAGACTACCTACATTCGATTCAACTCATTCCAAGGAGTGCACATGAAGGTCAAGAAAAGCACGCGTGAGAACGGGCGCATTGAGCTTGCAGTCACGGCACCAGCCAACAAGGTCGACGAGGCGATCACTTTTGTGGAGTTCCGTCTGGCGCTGGAAAACCACATCGATCCCTCCCAGACCGAAGACCTCTCCAAAGCCATAATCGACAAGATCGGCGAAGCGTACTACAAATCCTTCCTTGAGTTTCAGATACCCAGCTTCCTGGCGCCTTTTGCCGTGGATCAGGAGGGCCTCGAGATCATCATGGCGCCGGAGGTCGTACCCGGCTCCGTGAGCAGTCCGCCACACCGTGACCGAGAGCTGGAGTTTAAGGTGCTCCTAACCCTCAAACCAAGCTATGAGCTCGACGACTACGGCCCCGTGACCATCAAGGTACCAAAGATACAGGTCACCGAGGCCGAGATTGACGACCAGCTGCTCAAGCTCGCCGACAACTACGCCACCTACGAAAAGGACGCCGACCGCCCCGTGCAGGCCAACGACCACATCCTGTTCTCCATCGCAGCCAAAAATTCCGTCGGCGAGGAAATCCCCGGTTTCACCGCCGAACGCCGCCTATACAGTCTGGGCAAGAACTTCATGCCTCCGGAGTTCGACGCAGCAATCATTGGTATGGATAGAGACGAAACGCGCAGCTTTGATGTCACAGGCCCCAACGTCTCTCGCAAACAAGCAACCGACGGGGAAAGCGAGACACTGACCTTCACCGTCACCTTGCTGGAGATTCAGAAACGTGTCATCCCGGCAATCACCGATGCCTGGGTCGCCGAGAACATTCCCGGACAGGAGACGGTTCCCCAGCTGCGCGAAGCCATTCGCCAGCAGGGTCTTGCGGCGCGTGAGCAGCAGCAGATGAACATGAGAGCCAATCTGGTGGCTTCTGAGTTTGCCAAGCGCTTCAAGGGCAGCATACCCGACGAGTTTTACGAGTTCACGCGTGACGAACTGATGCAGAACCTTCAACAGAGCATTCGCCAACAGGGCCGGACCTTCGAGGAATTTGTGGCTGCTCAGGGGGGCGAGCAGCAGTTCTCGATGACACTGATGATGCGAACTCGCGAAGTGCTCACCCAGACCTTCAGTCTCGATGCACTGGCGCGACATCTTGGCCTGGTTGCAGAGCCCGCCGACATCGAGGAAACCTACAGGATCATGGCGCCCGGTCACGAGAAGGAAGCACGTCTGGAGTTTGAGCAGACCGGACGAAACTATCTGATCCGCGAGGCAGCGCTGCGTAACAAGGCGAACCGCTGGCTCGTAGACAACGCTACGGTCGAAACCTACGAGTAGCCCACAGGTTTCGCAAGGCGTCGGGGCCCCAAAACCACAGGTTCCGCAAGGTGTAGGGGCGGGCTTTGACCGCCCGCGTGAGCAAGTGAGACCCGCAGGTTCCGCAAGGTGTAGGGGCGGGCTTTGACCGCCCGCTTGGCAAGTGAGATAAGCGAAAGGTGCCGGACGCATGAAAGCCATCATCCCCGCAGCGGGTCTTGGAACCCGCTTTTTGCCTGCAACCAAGGCTATTCCCAAGGAGATGCTGCCGGTTGTTGATAAACCAACGATCCAGTACGTCGTAGAGGA
>JAIRXA010000196.1 GCA_031268525.1 Coriobacteriales bacterium
ATCTTCACATCGAGATTCGCGTAACAGACCGTATTGCGTATCTGGTCGTAGACACGTCCGGTACCAAAGACAGCGAACGACCCCGTGAAAACCGTCTTGCCGGCGAGCGCGAGCCCCGCGGCAACACCGATCATGTTCTGCTCGGCGATGCCCACGTTGACGTGTCGCGCAGGACAGGCGGCGGCAAGCCTGGCGGTGGTCGTAGAGCCTGCAAGGTCTGCGTCCACAGCATAGACGTCCACGCCCTCGGCCAGCAGCTCAACGAGAGTCTCGCCGTAGGCAGCCCGTGTGGCTTTCTTTTCGCTCGCCATCAGAGACCCTCCCCTCGTGCCAGCGAAAGTTCCGCGAGAGCAGCAGCGCATTGCTCGTCATTGGGAGCCTTGCCGTGCCAGCCGCATTGATTCTCCATGAAGCTCACGCCCCTGCCCTTCAGGGTGTGGGCGACGATGACCTGAGGCGTGCCGGAGGCCCGACTGAGGGCTTTTGTCACGACCAAGGCGTTAGCCAGCGCTTTCACATCATGCCCATCGACCTCGTACACACCCCAGCCGAAGGCTGTGAACTTCGCCGCGATATCGCCGAGTCCCACGACTGCGTCATTGGGGCCGTCGATCTGCAGGCCGTTGTTGTCGATGATCGCCGTAAGCGTGCCCAGACCGCGATGCGCGGCAAACATCGCCGCCTCCCAGACCTGCCCCTCCTGCAACTCGCCATCGCCCAGCAGCACGTAGACCTGCGAATCGCTGTCGCTGGTGCTCAGGCCATAGGCCAGACCTGCCGCAATGGAGAGCCCCTGACCGAGCGAGCCGGTCGAAACCTCGACACCGGGGAGTTTCCGCATGTCGGGATGCCCCTGAAGCCGCGACTCAAACTGCCGCAGCGTCGCCAACTCTTCGATCGGAAAGTAGCCCGCCTCGGCGAGCGTCGCGTACAGCACCGGAGCGGCGTGTCCCTTGCTGAGAATGAAGCGATCGCGCCGGTCCCATGAGGGGTTTGCAGGATCGTGGATGAGAACGCCGCCAAAATACAGCACGGCCAGAATATCGGCCGCAGAAAGCGAGCCGCCGGGATGTCCGCTGCCTGCCGCAGTGATCATCCGTATGATGTCGCAGCGTATACGCGTCGCAATCGTCTTCAGTTGCTCTTCGTCAGCCATTTCGTACGCACCTTTTCTGTATTCGCCATCACCTGTTCGTTAGGGTAGACAGTGCAACAGTCTGCAACAGGGGACGGTTCCGGTGCAACAGAGGACAAAAAGGGGACGTTCGCCTTTTTGTCTTGCATCTCGATCCTGCCCCATTATCTCCCAATAGTACGTGTGCGAAACAAAAAGGCGTAAGACAAAAAGGCGAACGTCCCCTTTTTGTCCTCTGTTGCACCGTCCTCCTGTCTACGGACCCTGTCAACCCTAACTCGCCCCAGCCTTCATCCGCAGGAATGCCACGATGAACTGATCGAGGTCGCCATCCAGAACAGCCTCAACATTGCCGGTCTCCACGCCGGTCCGCACATCCTTGACCAGCTGGTAGGGATACAGCACATAGTTACGTATCTGGTTGCCCCAACTCGCCTCGGCGCGGGGCCCACGCAGCTCCTCGAGCTCGGCCTCACGCTTCGCCTGCTCGATCTCATAGAGTCGCGCGCGTAGTATCTTCATCGCAGCTTCCTTGTTCTGGAGCTGTGACTTCTCGTTTTGACAGGTGACAACCGTATTGGTCGGCAGGTGGGTGATGCGCACCGCCGAGTCGGTTGTGTTCACGCTCTGACCACCGGGACCGCTGGAACGATAGACATCGACGCGCAGATCGCTCTCCCTGATCTCGACTTCGATGTCATCGGGCAGCACGGGCAGCACTTCCACGCCCGCAAAGGTGGTCTGACGACGCTGCTTGACATCGGTTGGAGAGATTCGCACGAGCCGATGCACCCCTTGCTCGGCATGGAGCATACCGTAGGTATTATGGCCCGAGACGATGAAGGTCGCATGGTCGATGCCGATGACCTCACCAATGGGCGCGTCCAGCACCTCGACTTTCCAACCGTGCTTTTCAGCGTAGCGCGTGTACATACGAAAGAGCATCTCCGCCCAATCCTGAGCTTCCAAGCCGCCCTGCCCGGGGTTGACCGAGACGATGGCGTCGCCGTGGTCGAGGTCGTTGGTAAACCAGGAAGCCAGCTCCAGAGCATCGATACGCGCGCCCAGCTCGGCAAGCGCCTCAAGAGCCTCGCCCGCCAGAGCTTCATCGCCGTCTGATACGGCCAGTTCGTTGGCGACCGTGGCATCGTCGAGCAGTACGACGGCCTCCTCGTAGACGATGATGTCGCTCTTGAGATCGGCGGCCTGCTTGCTCAGGCGTGTGGCACGTTGCTGGTCGTCCCAGAAATCCGGCGCGGAAAAACTCTGTTCCAGATCGGCAAGTTGCGAATGTTTATCCTTGATATGAAGATAGTTTTCTGCTTCGCTCAATCGGCTGCCAAGCAGGTCTATCTGTAACGAAAGATCTTCCATGATTCCTTCCAAATATCTCTCAGTCAAGCGGGTGAGTGTCGGGCAGGGCAACAGAGGCAGGGCGACTCTGGCGAGACGGCATCAGGGCACTCAATTGGCCGAGGCCCCGTGACACTTCTTATACTTCTTCCCCGAACCGCAGGGGCAGGGGTCATTGCGCCCAACATTGGCAAAGGGATCTTCCTTGTCTTTGACGATGGTAGCGGTCTTTGCGACGGCGGGACGATTGGCGGCAGCACTCTGAGCACTGACGGCAGCCTGAGCGCGCTGACGCGCTGCCTGAGCACGAGAATCAGCGATAATCGAGGGTACACCCTCGGAGGGGCCTGAGTA
>JAIRXA010000029.1 GCA_031268525.1 Coriobacteriales bacterium
CACTCATCGCGTGTACGTCTTGTGCTGGCCATAGTATGCTCCCATCGAGTAGCTCCAACGATGGGAGCATACTATGTGTCAGGGGGCACTGACTATGCCTGTGCTACTTGACGCTTACCCTACGCGTTCTCGCGCCAGTATGCCTCGATATCGTGCGGCACGCGTTCATCTTCGGGTGGAAGCTGGAGATAGTCGTCATAGATGATTTCGAGGAGCGACTCGTAGTCTGCTGGTGCGGGGTATTCTCGGCCAGCAAAGATGATCGGTACGGTTCCTCCGAACAGAGAGGAGGGATAGGTGGGGCTGGTGTAAGGGATGACAATGCAGTCAGGCACCTGCGAGAAATCGGGCAGGTCGACCATCAGGCGCTCATAACGGCTGATCCAAAACCGATGTCCGGCTAAACGCGAGGGGATGTAGAGCAGAATCCGAGCAAGGGTCTTGATCCACCTTTTTAAGAGAGAAGAATTCTTGTCGTCGGAAATCTCGAAGCGATACACACTGAGATCACGCATCACGTGATAGCGGTGTAACTTTTGTATGATTTGAGCGCGCTCGGCTCCTTGAGGGCACCCGCAGAGGCAATTGATGTCGATCCAGACACCTTCTCCCTGAGCAAGCCGTGGTCGCACATAGTTACGCTGAAGCTCCGTGCGGTCGTCAAAGATGCGAGCGAACAGATTATAGTTGGACTGATCGTTGTTCAGGCCGCTTGCACTGAGCCTGAAGGGCGAGGGAAGGCGCAGACCTTCGTTGTGAAGTGCGATGAGCCGCTGATAGTCCTCAAAGGGCATGATCACATCCACGTCATCATCCCAGGGAATGAAGCCCTGATGGCGAACCGCGCCTAAAAGGGTGCCAAATGCCAGCCAATACCTCAGGTGATATTGTTTACAATATGAGTCGAAGGCATCGAGAATGCCCTGTCCGACGCTCTGCAATTCAGCGTGCGAAAACGGTCGCCGTTCTTCTATGCTCG
The DNA here is from genome assembly GCA_031268525.1 of Coriobacteriales bacterium. Taxonomy (GTDB): domain Bacteria; phylum Actinomycetota; class Coriobacteriia; order Coriobacteriales; family UBA8131; genus JAIRXA01. The sequence goes on from JAIRXA010000029.1 coordinate 980, forward strand.
CCACATTCCCTCCACGATCTCCTCCGTCGCCTCCGCGCCTTCTGCGGCCTCCCTGTCCGCAAAGGCCCAACGCCTTCTACAGTCTCCACGCTTTCCACGGCCTCCGCCACTTCGTACTACTTACTTCAGTATCGTCGCATTCGCACGCGCGGCCTCGATCATAGCCGCGAGATTGATGGAATCGCGAGCGCGTAGCTTGTAGGATTCTCCGACCTTGTCCTTGATCAGCCGGGCGAATTCGGCAAGCTCATAGCGCAGGCCGTCGCCTTCGAACTTGTAGAAATACTTCTGTGTCTTGTGTGGGTCCTCAAAGCGGACCTCAAAATATTCGGTCAGCCACCACGGGGCAGGCACGTACACGTAGCCCTTTGTGCCGGCCATCATAAGGTCGCCTTCGGCCTTCACGCCCAAGCCGACGCGCAGGGTCGCCAAGGCTTCAGGATAGAGCAGGTTGATTTGGGAGAAGGTATCGATTGCGCATCCGTCCGGCACCAAAGAGACCGTATCCAGCCGCGTGTAGTCGTCGCCGAGCAGCTTGAGCGCGGCTAGGAGAGGGTAGGTCGCCAGCTCGGAGATACTCCCGCCGTGCCCCTCGTCATACTCTCTGCCTGAGGCGACCAGCTTGGTGAAGGTCGCATCCACCGATCGGATTTTGCCGATGGAACCGCTGCGTGCCACGGCGATCATGCGCTGAAAGCCCGTCGAGAAGGCCGTTTTCACCGCTTCGAGCAGTATGACGTCCTGTGCTCGTGCCAGCTCAAAGAGAGTTTCCGCTTCTGCCTTTGACAAAACCAGGGGTTTTTCGCAGAGCACATGGATTTTCTTGCGGAGGGCCTTTTCGGCATACGCATAATGTGTATCGTGTGGTGCTGCTATATAGACTGCGTCAACCTGGTCGAGCAGCTCGTCGACCGTCTCATAGGCTGTCTGTATCTCATGTTTTGCGGCAAAAGCACGGGCCCTCTCACCATGCAGGGACACAACTGCCTCGACATTTACGCCGGAAACGTACTTCGACTCCGTGACAAAGCGCGTTGCTATTCGTCCAGCGCCGATGATGCCGAGCCGCAGAATACCCGACGAATCATTGCGCAGCTGGGTGCTTGAGACGCCCTGTGTGCGGTCAAGGTAGATAACTTCGCAGTAGTCCTTGAGGTAGTCAAACTTGCCGAGCCAATCTGAGCCGATGGCGAAGATATCGACCCCATATTGCTGGATGTCGTTGATCTTCTGTCCTTCGTATTCCTCGATGATGATTTCGTCGGCCAAGCCGGTCTGGCGGACAGCCTCGACTCGTTCCGGCAAGGTCTGGGAGACATTCAGCTTGCCACGGGTCTCGTCGTAATTGCTGGTGGTAACGCCGACAAGGAGACGATCACCCAGTGCCCTGGCTCGTTCAAGCAGACGCTGGTGACCTCGGTGGAACAGATCGAACGTGCCATAGGTTATCACGGTGGTCATAGGCTCTCCAAGAGGCTCTCCATGGTCGTCATCGGCTCTCCATTATAGCCTGTCTGCTTGCAATCTCAATCAAGGTTCAGCCAGCGCCACTCAACTGAGACGTTCGGCCAGCGCCACTCAGCTGAGGCGCTCAATCACGTGTTGCTCGGCCAGCGCCACTCAACTGAGATACTCGATCAAAGCTCTCCACTGCGCGTAGATGGTCTCGTGGTCAAAGCGATGGATGGTGTCGCGTGCATGAGCGGAGAATGAGGCTCGCAAAGCCGGGTCGTCCATGAGCGCTGAGAGGCGTTCGGCAAAGGCGTCATGGTCGTAGGGCGGCACCAGCGATCCGTCCACACCATCGGCGATGATCTCGGACGGACCGGTGATTATGTCGAAGGCAATGAGCGGCAAGCCGCGCGCCTTGCCTTCCAGCAGTACCATAGGCAGTCCTTCTGTGCGGGAGGTGAGCGTCAGTATCGCGGCGGAGTCGTACACGCGTGCGAGATTAGATTCGTAGCCTCGCAGGCACAGCTGCCCCGTGAGGCCGCACGCCTCTATGTCTGCGGCGAGCTGTGTGGACAACTCTCCGTCGCCATAGACATCCCATACCCAATCGGGGTGGGAGGGCAGTACCAGTTTGGCTATGGCGAGGAGGTGGTCAATTCCTTTTTCGTGAGAGAGCCGTCCGGCCCAGAGTATCCTCTTCGAGTCTGAGGCGTAGTGCACGGGACGCTCCAGAAGCTCCGGGCTAACCCAGTTGCCGATGACGAAGAGTTTGCTTTCCTCAACTCCAAAATACTCCCGATAGTAGCCCTTGTTTTGTCTGGTCAATGTTACGATTGCGCGATAGGTCCAGATGATCATCCGTCGTAGCAAAGTCAGTCGAGAATCCTCCTGGCCCTCCACCCGCCGAAGTGCGCTGTGGTCGCAGTACACAAACTTTGTTGTGCGCACAAGGAGTGCGACGAGAAGCGCAGAGACGCCTGAGAAAACGCCATGCACAAAGACGAGGGGAATATCATGGGCGGCCAGATAGCGCCTGAGTGGTCCAAATAGCTTCTGGGCGCTGTCTCGGAAGCGATACCCTTCGGGCAGAAAGGCCGCAGTCTGCACACGCGGGTCGAGGGGTATCAGGCCGCGTTGGTTTTTGCCATAGACGTAGAGCAGGTGTACCTCATAGTCCTCTGCCATCCGATTTGCCATATTGGTGGCAACGGTCAGGGCACCACTGAAGACATCGCTTGACGACACGAGTAAGGCAATCTTTGGCTTTGCAGCTTGCTGCGTTGTCTGGCGTGGTGTCTGCTGCGTTGCATGCCGTGCCTGTTGCCGTGGTGTCTGCTGCGTGTGCTGCTGCGTGTGTTGCTGTGCTGGCGGCAAAGGTGCTCCTTTCAGGGTGTGAGATATACAGTTCGGTCCCGTGTTCTCAAGAAGAGTATAATGACACATCTGTTTGTGGAACGAGGCGAATCAAACGAAGGGGTTACCCCCATGTTTATTGCGGTAGTTGCGGGAGCCTGTCTCCTTTTCCCGAATACCGCCCCTGCGGAGTGATCAATGCGTCTTATCGGCTGTCTGTATCGGCTCCTCATGCCTCTGAGCGCCCTCCTTTTCCTTACCGGGTGGGGTTTTGGCGATCTGACGCTGATGTTCGTGGGCGTTGCGGCGCTCTATGTCGCAAACCTTGCTTTTGCCATCGAACGCATTGATAAACGTTTCCTCTTTCTGTACTTTCATCTCGCACTGTTCCTCTTCCTGCTCTCGCGCCCCACGATCGCCCTTTTGCGGGGGCGAAGCATCCAGTATGTTTCAGTGACCTACCCCGCGGCCGTGTTCACCCTGACGGCGCTCTTCATCACCCTGCTCCTGCTGCTGATCGGCATGGTCTTTGTCGAATACCTGCTTGCGCGCTTGGAGAGTAGACGCGCAGGGCAGGGAGGCCGCGTGGGTTGGTGGTCAGGTGGGCTCCTGCGCTTACGGGCCGGCGGGCGGACTGATGTCCGCCCCTACGCTGGCACACGAGACGCATCTCGCTCAAGTGGGATCGTCGCGTTTCTTGACAATCCCAAGCTGCCTACGATTCGCTTCGTCTCAGGTCTGCTGTTCCTCCTTTCTTTCGCGGGAACGATGTATTTTGGCTATCTCCAGATTCAGGCTATGGGCGGTCTTGACTACGTGTATTTCTATCTCACCGAGCAATCGGCCGACGCGCCTCTGGTCGTGCGTACTCTGGCTACCATCGAGCCCTATGCGCTCTGTGCGTATCTGGCAACCCTTCCCAGGAAACATCCCGCGACGGGCGCTCTGATCCTGCATGTTCTCACCACGGGGCCCTCACTGATCATTGGAGCTCGTGGGGGATTTGTGCTTGCCATTCTGTTTGCGATCCTCTACTACGCCTATCGTGAGTTCACCGACGGACGGGGCGTCTGGATCGGCAAGCTGGAGAAGACCCTGCTTGTTGTTGGTATCCCTGCGGGCATCATCGTGATGGGGCTTCAGGACTATCTGCGAACGCACACTCAGACGGCAACATCGTCATCGGTCATCGACTCGCTTCTCAACGCGCTCTACCAGCAGGGCACCACCTACGGAGTGTTGGGGCGGGGCTATCAGGCGCAGGAGCGCATCGCGCAGCTGGGCGATAAACTCTACACCTTTGGTGATCTTCTCAACTATCTTGAGTATGGCCCCCTCGGCTCTCTTTTCTTCAGCGGCGACAGTCTGCCTGGCTACAACAGCGTCATTCAGGCGACACAGGGCAATACCTATTCACACGCACTCTCCTACTTCATGCATCCCGACTACCTCGCAGGGCATGGGTATGGTTCGTCCTATCTGTTGGAGGCATATCAGGACTTTGGCATGGTGGGCATCGTCGTCTTCAGTGGCGGACTGGGCACTCTGCTCGGTTTTCTGCCCTGGTGGTTCACACGAAGCTGGCTTCCTGCGACAATAAGCCTGACGATAAGCACGCTGGTCTTTCACGTCCCACGTGGTGCGGCGATGGAATGGATCAACTTCATCTGGACGCCACAGTTTTGGGTAGCAATCGTGCTGATCTGCTGTGGTGCGGCACTGTTGAGAACCAAGGCCTTCATGGGGCTGGCCGGTTTGTCTGGCCTGTCCGGTCCGGCTGGTCCGTCTGGCCTGTCCGGCCTGTCCGGTCCGGCTGGTCCGGCTGGTCCGTCCGGTCTGGTCCACAGAAACAAAGGAGAGACATATGGAACGCTCGACGGGAACCGTGACCTTCGCCGACTTGCTCGGAACGATCAAAAGGCGGATCGTTCTCATCCTGCTTATCGCCGTCCTCTGCGCTGGCTTGGCACTCGCGCAGGGTCTGCTTGAGACCCAGGACATCATCGCGCGCAGCTATACCGCTGAGGCGACGCTCTACATCTCAGGCGTCGACACGCGTGGCGACGAGAATGCCGACTTCACCTACAGCGAGGGTCGGATGGTGGAAAGCGCTCGGCGTGTCATCATCTCCGATCAGGTTGCCGGAGAGGTTCGACGTTCTTTTGTGAGCGAGGATCCCAGCCTGACCATCACCTCGCCAGTGCCTTACAACTCCGAGACGGCCCAGTCCATACTCACCTTCTTCGTTTATGTGGATGCGACTTCTACCGATCCCGAGATCGCACTGGCTGCCGCCAACGAGACCGCCGAACGCGCCGCCACCGCTCTGAGAGAGGGCTTTCCAAATCTGGAGAAAGTCGAGGTCTTTGGCGAGGCCTTCCTGCGCTCAGGCAGCGGGTCGCACGCCGCCGAGCCGGGAGCCGATCCACTTATCGAAATGACGGCGGAGAGTACGACGCCCGTCGTGTCCTCCTGGACGGCCTCAATCGACCTGAAGACTGCGCTGCTCGCGTTCTTCTTGGGTCTTTTTGGCGCCGCTTTCATCTTCTGTGCGTATGAGTGCTTGAACCGGCGGATCAGGTCGGTGCATGACGCGGAACTGCTGATTGGGGTTCCGGTGTTGGCGCGTCTGGTGGTGTCGGGCGCAACGATGGGCGCTGCGAGTGCGACGACGGGGACGGCGGGGACGACGGGGACGGCGGGCACGAGTGCGACGGGGCCGACGAAGGGGACGAAGGCAACGGAAGCTGCGGACGCCACGAGCGCGACGACGGGGACGACGACGAGCGCGACGACGGACACGACGGGCATTGCGGGCACTTTGGCGGGCGTGTTGGAGGATGAGGCGACCCTCCGTGAGCTTGGTGTCATTGCCAGCGACGCCGAGGTACTGCTGGGGGAATTGCGCGATTCGCAGGCAGCCACGCGCGGCGATGCGACCGACACGCAGGCGGAGGCTACGGGAGACTCACAGACAGCCACGCGCGGCGATGCAGCCGACACGGCAGGCGCGCAGGCAACCATCCCGGCCACCTCGGCCAGCACGAAAGACCTACGCCTTGCGATCGCCAGTATCGCCGATGGTGTCAACAGCGCGTTGATCACCACCGGGCTGCTCACACACACCGATCTTGCCGCCGCCGGGATCGAAGTCCTCGACTGTGGCGCCTTCGCGAACAACCCAAAGGCAACCTCCGCAATTGCCGCGAGTACCAGCGTACTGCTCGTTACGCGTGAACATCAGGCGACGAGCAGGCAGATACGGCGGGCGGTGCAGCAACTCCAAATTGCCGACACCCCACTTCTTGGCATTGTCCTGTTGGGGAAGAAGTAGCTCGTGGGAGACTACATCAAGATATCCCCGCGCACCGTTCTTCTGGTCATCTGGGACATTCTGGCAACCTATGCCGCTCTCACTTTGGCGGCTTATGGTACGCGTCAGTCCTACTCAATTTTTGCCTCCACCGACTTCCTGTTTCTGTTTGGCATCATGGCTGCGATCAATGTCGCGGCATTCATGGCTTTCCGTCTCTATAACAGCCTCTGGGAGTATGCTTCTACCAGTGAGTTGCTGCAACTGCTCTATGCCACGGCTATCGGCATGTTCGCCGGCGCACTCGTCCACTTCGTTGCCGGTCCTCGTCTGCCCATTCGGGTCTACTTTGTTGCCTGGGTGCTGCTGTTATTCTTCACGGGAGGCGCGCGCTTTGCCTTCCGCTTCGCACGGCGCAGTAAGGGCATCATCAACAAGCGTCCACCCAGCTATGATCGCAAACGCACACTGATCATCGGAGCGGGCGAGACTGGCTCTCTGACGATCAATCGTATGGTAGAAGGCGATTATGCTATGCAGGGCCTTCCCGTGGTGGCCATCGACGATGATCCTTCCAAGGTTGGACATCGCATCCATGGGATAAAGGTGATGGGGACAACCGAGAACATCCTTGAGCTGGTGGGGCGTTATGATATCGAGCAGATCGTCGTCGCCATTCCGAGCGCTGAGGCTGCTGATCGCAGGCGCATCTACGACATCTGCATTCAGACCAACTGCCATCTGCTCACGCTACCCAATGTTCGTGAGTTGAGCATGGACGAGCTCGATGGCGTGCGCTTACGCGAGGTGGATCTCACCGACCTGCTCAGTCGCGAGGAAATCGTACTCAATACGCGTTTGGTGAGTGGCTATCTGGCGGGCAAGACCGTGCTTATCACCGGCGGTGGCGGCTCTATTGGCTCGGAACTTGCGCGTCAGGTTGCCACGGTCGCGCCAGCACGCATCGTTATCTTTGACAGCTACGAGAACACCGCCTACGAGCTTGAGCTGGAGATGCGCGACCGCTACGAGGACATCGAGTTTGTCATTGAGATTGGCTCGGTGCGTGATTTCGAGCGTCTGGAGGCGGTCTTTGCGAAGTATCGACCCGATGTTGTCTTCCATGCCGCAGCGCATAAGCACGTGCCGCTCATGGAGGCCAATCCGCGTGAGGCGGTGCTCAATAACATCTTCGGCACGTTCAACACGGCGTGTCTGGCCGACCGCTTTGGCGTGGCGAGTTTCATCTTCATCTCCACAGACAAAGCCGTAAACCCCTCCTCGGTGATGGGCGCCACCAAACGCATGGGCGAGATGATCGTTCAGGATTTCGCGCAGTCCTCCAAGACCTGTTTTTCAGCGGTGCGCTTTGGCAATGTGCTCGGCTCGCATGGCAGCGTCATCCCGATGTTTCGACGTCAGATCGCCGAGGGTGGGCCGGTGACGGTCACCCACCCAGACATCACGCGTTACTTCATGACCATCCCCGAGGCCTCGCGGCTTGTCGTGCAAGCTGGAGGCATGGCTGAGGGCGGTGAGATATTCATTCTCGACATGGGCGAGCAGGTGCGCATCATGGACCTCGCCCGCAACATGATTCGCTTGTCGGGTCTTGTGCCTGATGTGGATATCAAGATCAAGACTGTCGGCCTGCGTCCGGGAGAGAAGCTCTACGAGGAGCTGTTGATGGATTGCGAGAAGACCCAGCAGACACCCGTGAAGAGCATCCTCGTCTCCACAGGTGAGACGGTTTCGCACAGCGAGGTCGCCAACAAGTTGCGCGAGCTGGAGGCCGTTCTCGATAAGAACGCGGAGACGATAAAGAGCTGCCTGTCCGTGCAGGTTCCAACCTATCGACCCGAGCAGATGGAATAGACAGACAGGTGTGACACAGTCGTCCCCCGTCTACAAATTCTGCCACGTCCCCTTCTGTCTTGCCCTTTTGTCCGGATGAATGGCACTATCCTGAAATCCGCGCCCCCGGTATCCTTGAAGTGCACGTAAAACGCAAACGAATAAACATCCTGTAAGGGCGCGAAGGATACTCATTATGATCGAAGGCACGACCTATATTCTCTCTGACCTCGGTGTTCCTCTCGCCTCAGTTCCCGCTGACCATCAGTGGGCGCCGCTTAATCTCCTGTTTGTCATTCTGGGCAGTATCGCTTGTATTGTGGCAGCGATCCGGTATCTCCATACGCAGCGCCTTGTGTTTTCCGACTCCGATACCCCTCTGTCCTCCGCATCGGTCAAAGGCGTCGACAGACAATCCCAGGGCAATGACAGACCGTCTCAGGGCAGTCATCGCTGTTTCTATTTATGCGTTGCCAGCATTGCCCTTGTCGCCATCAGTCTCTTCATCTTCGCACTGACTCAGGACATGGGGAGCAGAATCGTGGCCCTTGATTCCTGGACTGGGATACTGGGAGCCCTTTTTGGTATGCAGATACTTCTCATGATCGCCATGCTGCATCGTGATGGGAAATTGTGTTCAAGAAAATCCCCAGAAGCCTCAGGCTTTCCAAAAAAGTCATGTGCGGAACGAATAACGCTTCGCTTTTGGTGACGCCTTTCCGTGGCTGTCGGGTATAATTCCTCCCGATGGCTCATGAGACAAGCTGAACACCGTAATACCAGTCGACACCCTATGCGCTCAGCACTTCCGGTTACGAGGGCTCTTTCTGGCATGGCAGAAACTCCGGTCGCGTCGGTGCCCCCAAACGCAGTTCCCCCGGCTCCGAGGCCTCGTCCCCCTCAACAGGTAAGCGGTAGTGGGCGCTATGTCTGGCTCTCTTCGCTACGCGCCTTCGGGGTGGTTCTTGTTCTTCTCTACCACTTCTTCCCCAAGTTGTGTCCAGGCGGTTTTATCGGGGTTGATATTTTCTTCGTCTTCTCGGGTTTTCTGATTACCTCACTGCTGGTGCGGGAGTTTGGCACTCGGGGGCATATCAGTCTTGCTTCCTTCTATCGACGACGGCTCAAGCGCCTGCTGCCAGCGGTCGTCGCCACGCTGCTGGTGACCCTGCCGCTGTCGATGCTGATTTCCGAGGACTTCCGGGTAGGCATCGCCGAGCAGGTCGCCGCCGTACTGGGCTGGACGACCAATTTCTACGAGATCGCCAATGGTCAGTCCTATGCCAGCCAGTTGCTGCCTCACCTCTACGTGCACACCTGGACGCTGTCCATCGAAATGCAGTTCTATCTGCTGTGGGGCGCGGTACTCGCGTTTGCCATTCCGGCCTTTTCTCTGGTGGCGCGAGACGGACGTGTTTCTACACTGCGGGCTCGGAAGCTCTTGCTGATTTTGGCCTGGGGTGGGGGCGCTGTTTCTTGGATACTCATGCAGGTCTTCCTGATCGGTGCCGAAGATCCCTCAGCGGCTTACTTCAACACTGTCTCACATATCTTTCCCCTGCTCATCGGCTCTGCGATCGGATTGATGGCGGGCTTTCCGAAGACCCGCCTCACACAGGCAGTCGGGCGTATGAACCCCCTTGTGGCGCTCATCATCTGTGTTCTCGCCTTGGGTGGTATCACCGCAATCGCCTTCCTTGCGAGCTTTGAAGGGCACTTTGTCTGGCGTGTTGGTCTGCTGGCCACAAGCCTTTTGACCGCGCTGGTCATCGTCGTCGGACGTGGGATGCAAACGCGCCTGCGCCGTCATCGCGAAAACCCCATCCTCAACTACCTTGCGGAACGCTCCTATAGCCTCTACCTTTTCCATTGGCCGCTGTTCATCATCATCGACCATGTGGGCATCCCAGCTCCGGCCAGTACGGTTTTGGTGCCGCTGCTGGCGCTTGCTGCCACCTTCGCTGCTTCTGAGCTGAGCTATCGTTTTGTGGAGCTGCCTTTTACGAGCGGCGGAAAGGGGCGTACAAGCGAACGTGAGACAAGAGGCCGGACAAAAGAGGATGCGACAGAAGAGCGGGTGACAGAAGGGGGGCGGGGGCGGGTGTGGGGGGGGGGGCAAAAGGGGGACGGCCCCTGGGGTGGGCGGGCGGGTGGGGGGGACCCAGGGGGCCC
>JAIRXA010000093.1 GCA_031268525.1 Coriobacteriales bacterium
GGAGCATACGATTTGGAACAAATGCTGCTCAGTACCAGACCTATTGCTGAGACATTGATGTTAGAGGAGAAAATCATCCCAGCGACAGTAGATTATCTGAGTAACCTGCTGGTAGGCCCTTGGCCAGAAGAGGATTTTGTGATTGTGCCGCCAGAGACGTTGATAACGGACTTTCCGCTCAAAGCAGAGTCGTCAACAATGCTCCAGTAATGAAGGGGTATTTGCTTTGGTTGGCCATTGGCACCATTGGTACCATTGAGCACCATTGGCATCATCATTGAGCCTCATTGGCATTATCCTAATTTCAGATGGACGAGAATGGCTCTCTTCTTATCGTCAACGACCTTCATGGCGATGCGTGTATAGAGCCCCAGCTTCCTTTTGAGTATTTTTCGTGCGTCGGTAAAAAAGGGACGCTCCTCAATCAGGGCCACAGACATTCTTTTTGCAAATTCAGCGCTGTCGTTGATGAAGAACTGCATGAGCGCTTGGGTATTTCCGGTTTTTTGCACATAGTTATTCGCGTAGCGGATGCCCGTCTCGTTCGTGGTATCAAATATCAGTTCCGCGTCTTCGAACAGGGTGCGGGCATCGGCAATGAAGTCCCCGACCTTCTCCTCGGTAAGATACTGAAAAACTCCTGAAGCAATCAGGAGCGTTGGCAGGGATGTGTCAAGCGCTTCTGTCCATGTCATATCAAGCAAGTCGCTGCCAATCAGAACTTCATGTGGATTCTCTCCAAGCGCAGAGCGTCTGGCGGCGATGACATCCGGCACATCTATCTCATAAAAGAACGCATCGTTTTTGTTGAGCCGGTAATAGGCCGTCTCAAGCCCTGCGCCGAGATACACGATGTTACATTTCGCATGTTTTGCGATGAACGCCGTGGTCATTGCGTCCATGTTGTAATATCGTGCGACTGAGGCCATCAATGAATACTCAGACGATTTTTCCCGTATGCCGTTGTCGGGTATATGCTCTTCCAGCGACAGCGCTTTCGCGTCATAAAAATATTCGGGAAACTTCTTTGACGCAAAAATACGCGCTTCCAAAGGGATAAATAAGGTATCCGCCACTCCCTGCAAGGTATTCATAGATGCTTCTTCCCGAAACCTACCGTCAACACTCCATCGCCTCCCAAGCGCCCAAAGTATACCATCTTGTCTTGGCTGCGGTTTTGGTCCAAGTGGGTGGCAGTCCAAGAGGGTGGCAGTGCGCTGACCCTGGGCAGCGATATACGCGAGCGATACATGCGCGCGATACACGCGATACACGACCTCTCTCATTTCATCCGCGTCCCCCTGTCTGCCATTGCGCTATCATGGCTTTATGATTTCTGAGGATGACATCCGTAAGGTGCGTGACGCCACCGATCTGGTTTCACTCGTGGGTGAGCAGGTTGTGTTGCGTCAGCGCAACCGTGAATTTTGGGGTAATTGCCCCTTTCATAACGAGAAAACCCCCTCGTTCAAGGTCGATCCAGCTACGCAGTTCTATCACTGTTTCGGTTGTGGTGAGGGTGGCGATGCTTTCAAGTTTGTGATGAAGACCGAAGGTGTTGAGTTTCCTGAAGCCGTGCGTATCCTCGCCCAGAGGGTCAACGTCGAGCTCTCAGAAGATCGCGGTGAGGAGGGAGCAGGGGCTACCAAGGGTAAAAAGGCTCGTCTCTATGAGGTCTGCGCTGAGACCGCCGCCTTCTACCATCAGAATCTGATGCGTACCAAATCGCCAGCCACTGACCATGCCCGCGCCTATCTGGCGGGCCGCGACATGGGTGGCGACATCGCGCGCGCATGGAAGCTCGGATATTCCCCCGGCAGGGGAGAGCTGGTACGCCATCTCAGCCAAAAGGGTTTTACCAGCACGGAGATGATTGACGCCAATGTCGCCTATCGGCGCGAGGGACGCAGCGGCATTACCGATCGCTTCTATGAGCGCGTGATCTTTCCCATCAGCGACCTGCAGGGGCGGGTCATTGCCTTCGGGGGCCGCATTCTCGGCGATAACGGGCCCAAATACCTCAACAGTGCCGAGACGCTCCTGTTTCACAAGGGAAGCAACCTGTTCGCCATCGACCATGCGAAGGCAAGTATCACCGCCCGAGGTATAGCTATTGTAGTCGAAGGCTATACCGATGTCATTGCCATGCATCAGGCTGGTTTTACCAATACGGTGGCGACACTGGGCACGGCGCTGACCGCCCAACACATCAAACTGCTGGCGCGCTTTGCCAGACGTGTCGTGCTGCTCTTTGATGGAGATGAGGCTGGGCAACGTGCTGCAACCCGAGCGGCAGATCTGATTCCGGTCGCCGTCTCTCCTGAAGCTGGCAACAAGGCCGATCTTTTCGTCGCGGTTTTGCCGGGTACGTCTGATCCCGCCGAGCTCTGTGCTGCGCAGGAAGTGGAAGACTTTGATGGCGCAAACGGCGCCGAAGCCATGCAGCAGGTGCTTGACAGGGCCGTGCCTCTGCTACGTTTCGCCCTCGACCGCCGTCTGGCGACCTGGAACATCAAACAGCCCGAGTCGCGCGCGCGCGCACTCGACGATGTTGTGCGGCTGCTCGTGCCCGTCAAAGGGACGTTGCAGGCGGCCGATTACGTCAGCTACCTTGCCGATGTCTTTCTGGTGGACAAGACGGAGGTGAGCAAGGTTCTCGATCGCGCTAAACCGCTGCTCACCCAGCAGGGCGGTGCGCGGGCCAAACAGGGCGGCACACAGAACCAGCAGAACCAGCGGGTTCGATCAACCCAGCAGGGCGACGCACAGAATCAACAGAATCAACAGACCCAGCAGAGCCACGCCCAGCAGCAGGGCGCACGCATTTCTCCAACAGAGCATCTCGATGAGCAGCGCCAGACTTCCCCGACGAACAACCTCGCTTCAGCGATCATCTACGAGCGGGAACTGCTCTTACTCTACATCGAAAAGCCTGAGGTACGTGAGCGCCTACGCGAGGCCTTTGGTCGCATCGAGTGGCTTGACGAGATCAACAGCCAGATCTCCGAGGTTCTGCTCCATGCGGGTGCAGGGGAGAGCAGCTCCGATTTGCTCTCTCTCATCACGGTGCGCGTGCCCGAGGCCAGCTCGGCGCTCTCGGCAACCAGACTCTTCGAGTTCGGCGAGATGTCGCCCCAGCGTCTTGCAGGGATGCTCATGTACTCCCTGCGCGAGGGTCAGCTGACTCAACAGATACGAGCAGGTAAAGCCAGTCTCCGTCTCATGGACACAGACAAACCGGGCTACGATGAGCTTTATCAGCAGATCGTAGCCCTTCAGCAGGAATTATCCGAGCTCAAAAAGCGCACTCAGGCCGCATCGAACCCGCAGCGCCAGGGCGCATAGGGCGCCCTGGCTGCAGAGTCGGCCGCTATAGTATCTACAGAGCGGTCCATCCGCCGTCGATGCTGAGCAGCTGACCGGTGGTGTAACTGGAGGAGTCGGAGGCAAAGTAGATGACGGCGCCGTCCAGCTCGCCTGGCTTGCCGGGACGACCCATGGGGCAGAACATCTTGATCAGGCCGAGGAACTTCTCGTCGTTGATGCTCTTGGCGGTCATCTCGCTCTCAAAGTAGGCGGGACCGATGGCGTTGACCGTGATGCCGTACTGCGCCCACTCGTTGGCAAGATCCTTGGTCAGCATGCGCACGCCGCCTTTGGAAGAAGTGTAGCCGCTGATGGCCAGCCCCTTCATGGCGACGCTGGAGTGGATGGAGCCGAGGTTGATGATGCGGCCGTAGTTCTGCTCGATCATCACCTTTCCAACCTCGCGCGCCACATAGTAGACGGCGTTCAGGTTCGTATCGATAACCGCCTTCCAGTCCTCGTCACTCTGATCCTGAGCGGCCGCAACGCGGGCGGTGCCAGCGTTGTTGATGAGAATGTCGATGCGGCCAAAGAAGTCCTTGATGGCGCCTACGGTCTCGACGATCTGGGCGGTGTCGAGCACATCGCAGGTCTTGGCGAAGACCCTGACGCCGTAGGTGGCTTCGATGTCGGCCTTGACCTCGTCAAGTTTCTCCTGGCGACGCGCAACGATGGCGATATCGGCGCCCTGGCCAGCAAGAGCTTTGGCAAGTTGTACGCCAAGACCCGAGGAAGCCCCCGTGACAAGGGCCACCTTTCCGCTCAAATCAAACAGATCACTCATGGTACATCCTTTCGATAAGGCCTTTCGGGCCACGACACACAATGGGTAAAACAATGGGTTAAATCGCTTTCAATGATACCGTGTGGTGCCCTTTGGGCCACGGCATACCAAGGCTCAACCCTGCCAATGACACCCCTTTTGAGGGGAGCGGGATATTCCGACAATGATGTCGGCGTCTGTTTCCCCAGCTTATTCTTCTAGATAGTCCTTGAGTTTGCTGGAGCGCGAGGGGTGACGGAGTTTCGCCAGTGTTTTGCTCTCGATCTGACGGATGCGCTCGCGTGTGACGCCGAACTCTCGTCCGACTTCTTCCAGGGTTCGGGGGTGGCCATCTTCCAGCCCAAAGCGCAGGGAGATCACCTTGCGCTCGCGTTCGGCCAGCCCGTCGAGCACTTTGCCGAGCTGTTCCTGCAGCATGGAAAACGAGGCGGCATCCGGTGGCACATCGGCGGCGCTGTCTTCGATGAAGTCGCCGAGTTGGGAATCCTCTTCTTCGCCGATCGGTGTTTCAAGTGAGACCGGCTCCTGTGAGATCTTCTGTATCTCGCGGATGCGCTCGGCGGACATGCCCATCTTATCGCCGATCTCTTCCGGTGTTGGTTCGCGACCCAGTTCCTGGAGCAGCTGGCGTTGGATACGTACGAGTTTATTGATGGTCTCGACCATGTGCACGGGAATGCGGATGGTGCGTGCCTGATCGGCGATAGCGCGCGTGATAGCCTGGCGGATCCACCAGGTTGCATAGGTGGAGAACTTGAAGCCCTTGGTGTAATCGAACTTCTCAACCGCACGAATCAGGCCAAGGTTGCCCTCCTGAATGAGGTCCAAAAACAACATACCCCGGCCCACATACCGTTTGGCGATGGAGACAACCAGACGTAGGTTTGCCTCGATGAGCTGTTGTTTTGCGTCGAGTCCTACCTGCTCAACACGGGTCAGGCGGCGCTTTTCGGGGCGCGGCAGCTCGACTTTGTTCTGGTAGGCTTCCTCCAGTTGCGCGCTGGCTTCCAGTCCTGCCTCGATCTTCATTGCCAGGTCAATCTCCTCGGCAGCGGTCAGCAGCGAGACTTTGCCGATCTCCTTGAGGTACATACGTACCGGGTCGCCGGTCAGCAGCACGGTTGCCCCATCCGAGGACAGACGTTTTTTGGAAGTCTTCTTGGCGCGCGTCGACACCTTGGGCAGGATGACGTCGATCTGCTCGGCGGTCTTGAGTTCGTCTTCGGGGATACCTTCAAGTATCTCATCATCAGAAAGTACGACATCGGCCGGATCTTCCACATCATCGATCGGCAAGGCATCCGGTGAGGCAGGTGCCTCAAGTTCAGCTTCGTCGATATCCCGGATGACGTTGATGTCTTGTCTTCTCAGGTGCTCCTGAATACTGGTCATCTGTTTTTCGCTCAGATCAAAATCGGCGAAAAAGGCCCGTGCCTCCTCTTCGGAGATCGATCCAACCGTGCGATATTGATCGACGAGCTTCTCAAGCTCGGGTGCGAGCATTTCGATGTCGATATCAAGGGTGAGGACGGGCGTGGAGGCAGGGGTTTTTTCGGTGGTCTCTGTCACGGGAATCCTTTCAGTCTGATGACGTGAGGGCATGCAGTCACAAGGCTCTCGACTGAGCAAGCTAGACAGTGTAGCACAG
>JAIRXA010000127.1 GCA_031268525.1 Coriobacteriales bacterium
TTTTGCCCCGTCCCCAACTGTCACTTGTCACCTTTGCCCCGTCCCCAACTGTCACTTGTCACTTTTGCCCCGTCCCCTTTGGCACTCTTTGGCACACTCGGGGGACATCCAACACTACCTGACGTACTGCTGGATGTCCCAACACAGAGTGATGCGAGCCAAACCGCAAGATGGGGCGTAATGAATAAATCGGTGTCATCGCCGCCTAGAGGGGGTGCCCCGCAGCGCTTGCTCCTGTGGCAAAACCTGAGAAGCAAGACCAGCCAAAGGGAAAACCGCCAAGATCGGAATAGGCTGCGCCGCCATAGAGGGCACCAATGGTCTCGCAGCCAGCTGCGAACAGACCGGGGATCGCATCGCCATCTCCATCGAGAACCCGCATCTGCTCATCCACCTCGACACCACCCATTGTCGAGTAGGGGCAATGTTCATTTATAATAGCATAATAGGGTCCACTACCGAGCGGCAGCAACAGTGCGGGGTCCTTGTAATAGAGATCATCAAAGCCTGCGGCGCACGCTGCTTCGTAGCGCTCGATGTGGGCGCGGAAGACATCCGGCTTGAACCCCGCTGCCTCGGCAAGCGTCTCAAAGCTCTCGCCCTTGATGATAAAGCCTTCGGCCACGCCAGCCTCCATGACCTCCTCGATTTTCTCCATCGCATAATCGACGGGCACGGGATAGAAATTGAAGTTCACCGCAAAGACCGGTCCCGCAAGACCCGTGGCGGCAAGTCCGCCCTGCGCCAGAGTCTCCATCTGCTGCGCGGAGACGATCGTGAAGAAATGACGCCCCTGAGCTGCCAGATAATTGCCGTTGCCCACCATGTTGTCGGCGAGCATCGTCTCGGAAGAAAAGCGTTCGCCGCGCTGGTTGACGCGCAGCATGTTGGGAGCGGCATGCAGCGTATAGGGGATCATCGCCGAGAAATCGTCAAAGCCATCCAGCTCACCGATCGGTTGCGTGATGTGGATGTTCATACCGCCGACATGGTAGTCGTGCGCCCCGGCGCCAAGCATCAGCTGCAAACCCTCGCCGATATCCTGTTGCATCGAGAAGCGTGTGGAGAAAAAGGCATGGTTATAGTGCTGTTGCAGTTCCTCGTTGTTCATGAAACCACCCGTGGCGATGATCACCGACTTTGCTCCGTCGGCGGTGATCTGCGTCCCATCGTAGCTTTGTGCCACGACGCCGGTCACCGTGCCATCGGTGGACTGGATAAGCCCGGTCACCGTCGTCTCAAGCAGCACGGTGTCGACGGTGTCAGCCACCCGCTGCCAGGAGTCATGCGCCATCGGATCGACAATCGAATCCTTCGCATAGCCTACACCCGTGGGGTTGGCGCGAAACTCAAAACCGCCCTTCTCCACGAGGAAATCAACGACCTCGCCGCCACGGCTCAAAAACTGCGAAACCAGCGGTGCCTTGGGATACCAGAGGCCCTGACGCATGGCTTCGGGGAAGAACGTCTCATTGTCGTTGGGGATGCCTGCCTCTTTCTGGAGACGCGAATCGGTGACGTGCACACCCGAGGACATCGAGCCGCAACCGCCGATGCGCGCGGACTTCTCGATAAGCAGCACTCTGGCGCCCTGCGCGGTCGCGGCGGCGGCGGCGGTCGTTCCGGAGGCGCCTCCGCCAACCACAATAACGTCGAAGCCCTCATAGACCGCATCTGTTCCCGCGGCCTTCCCGGGCACCTCAACCTCAAAGACCGACAGATCGCCTCCGGCCTGCGCAAGCGCATCCTTTACAGCATTGACATAGCCAAAAGACGAGAGGGTCGCACCGCAGATGGCATCGACTTTCAGGCTTTGGTGCTCGACGATGCGTTCGCCGAGCCGATCGATGACCGTATCGAGTATCTGGGGTGCATCATTGAGCATCGCGACGGCATAGATGGCAAAGGGGTCAATATCCAGAGGCGGAATGACCTCATTGGTACGCGGAACGGCCTCGAGGAAGTTGATGTTCTCGATGCGATCGGCGCTCACCGTGACTTCGACGCGCAAGGTTCCCCGATGCCCGGGGGCCTCTCCAGTATAGGTGCCTGGGGTGAGATTGGCCGCTCCGGGCGTGGATACGGACGGATCGGAGTCGCCCGAACCTGCGGGCACACAGCCCGTAGCGGTCGCTGCTGTCGCGGCGGAGGCGGCCAGTGCGAGTCCCGCCACAAAACCGCGACGGGAGAGGCCGGAGGCGCCCGACTGGGCGAGAGGGTCGGGGGCGGCTGACTGGGACGGTTGTGGGGCGCTCTCGCTCGACTGGTGGGACGGTTGCGAGGCGGCTGACTGGGATAGGGGGTCTTTGCCTGGTTCCTCGTGCGTGATGTACTCGTCAACAGACTTCTGTTCCATGAGATGATCCTCCCTGTTCTCTATTCGATATACCTGCCATCCGATGACAGTATAGCGCTCTGCGCATCCGGCAGGCGAAGTTGGCGTGTCACCAGATAGACAAGGGCAATACCCGCGCCGCCAACAAGAATCGCTGCCAGTGTGCCAAATCCCTCGACAACGAAGCCAAAGACGAGATTGCCCAGCGGCAGAGCCAGCAGCGCCATCAAACGGTTGAGGGAGAAGATACGACTCTGCATCCCCATCGCCACCTGCTTCTGGATAAAGGTATTTTTGCCGATGACATAGATACCGGTCGTCACGCCAACAAGACTCGAGCCCGCAAAGGCCAACGCCAGCACGACAGCGAGCGGCGCCGTCTGGGCAAGGAGCATCGACAAGGCGATCAACAGCATGAAGGCCATGATGAGAAGAGGGCTTATGCGCACGAATTGGAGCGCCCATCGATCATGATAGAGCTTGGCAACGATGGGTGCCATGATGATATTGGCCAGAGACTGCAGGGACGAGAAGATGCCATAGGCGATGGGACTCAAGCCCAGTTCGCCACGAGCAAAGAACAATAAAATGAGATCCCAGACCGGCACGACGAGCATATTGATGAGTGGTGAGAGCAAGAGCAGACGCAGCAGAAAACCGTCTTTGACGACCAGTCGCAGCCCCTCGACGAACTCGTGCAGAACACCTGAGCGAGCGATTCGCGTAGCGAAACTCACCGCAAGACGCGGCAGATGTATGAAGGCCATGAAGATCAGGCTCGCGAGGAAAGCGGCCAGAACATAGAGCAGGGAGACGCCAAATCCAATCAGGCCATAGAGCAGCGCACCGATCATCTGCCCCGCCACATAACCAAACTCCGAATAGAGGATGCCGAGCGAATTCGCGGCGCCGAGTTGTTCGGTCGTAACGATCATCGGCGGCACCGCCATGTTCGTTGACATGAAGACGATACTGCCAGCCTCCAGACCAAGCATGAGAAAGAAAAGGTGTACGACGCCCAAACCGTCACTCAAGAAGTGCAGGGCCGTGAAAACGATGAGTACGATCGTGGCAATCGCCGCCGAAAGGAGCATCATCAGCCTGCGGTCATAGCGATCGGCCCAGACTCCCGCAAGCGGATAGATAAGCAGACGCGGCACGATGACGATGAAGAGCAGAAAGCCGAACAACGCCGCCGATCCGGTGAGGTCATAGGCATACAGCGAGATGACGAATTGCAGCGCCATTCCGCCGAGCTCAAAGAACATGCTCGCAAACCAGAACAGCACAAAATTGCGATTGTGGAGAAGTTCAAGCATCCTCAGGTGCGCACGTGAGCGTCGAGAACGGCAGCAAGCCGGGCGATCACCCGGGCGTGTTGCTTCTCGACCTCTTCCAGAGTCAGGGTACGGTCGGCGGCGCGATACGAAAGGGAGAAGGCCATCGACTTTCTGTCCGCACCAAGCCTATCGACATCGCGAAAGACGTCAAAGAGTCGACAGTCGCAAAGCAGCTTGCCACCTGCCGATTCGATGACCTGCAGCAGACGTTCAGCGGTGACTTCCTCGTCGACAACGAGCGCCAGATCGAGTTCGACGGCCGGAAACTGCGGCACGTCTCGATAGGGGCGCGCTGCCTCGGCGGCGGCGATAAGCGCTGCGAGGTCGAACTCAAAGGCCACGACCGGCACCGTGATATCAAAGGCCGCATTGACACGCGGATGCAGTTCGCCAAGCCATCCGAGCCGCTGGGAGCCCACAAGCACCTCCGCCGCACGACCCGGTTGCAACCAGAGAGCACTCTCGGCCTCCAGCGCACGGATACGGTAGCTGACAATGTTCAGTTCACGCAGAAGACTTTCCACAACACCCTTGCCATCAAAGAAGTCCAGCACGGACTCCCGCGTGTTCCACCCTGCTTGCGCCCAACTGCCAACGAGCACGCCAGCCAGAGTTTCACGCTCCCTGGGCTGCTTATGACCTTCTGAAGCAAAGAAGACCACGCCGGTCTCGTAGAGCTGCACATCGGTCACTCCCCTGCTCAGGTTGTAGGCCACCGAACGCAACAGCCCCGGTAGGATGGTACGCCGCATATGGCTCTGCTCGCTGCTCATCGGGTTGACGAGTTCGACAGACAGCTGGTGCGTGTCGAAGGGCATCTGAAGAATGTCCTCATCACCCGTCGAAGCGAAGGCGTAGGTCATTGTTTCGTTGAGACCAGCGGCACGCAGGGTGGCCCCAATCGTTGCGGCACCGTGCTGCGCTGTGGTTTTCGTGCCGATGCGACCACGCCCACCCGGCAGAGTGGAAGGCACCCTGTCCATGCCCCAGATGCGCAGAACCTCCTCATAGAGGTCGATCTCACGCGTGAGATCGGGACGATAGCTTGGCGGGCGCACGGGCAGGGTGACGGCACGTTCGTCATCCGCAGCGCGTGCCGCAGCGCAGTCCGCACCGGCCATGACGTGACAGGGAGCCTTGCTCTCGCTGGTCGTGGTATCGCTGGCGACAGCGCTGGTCGCGGAGGCGTCGCTGGTCGTGATTGTGCCATCTCCGCTGGTCGTAGTCTTGTCGTGACAGGCCATGCGACAACCCAGACGCGTAAGGATGGCAACGATCTCGGCCAGAGGAATGGGGGCACCGATAAAATCCTGAAAGCGACCGACACGGAAGGGCAGAACAGGTGGTGTCAGGGGCTTGGGCCAGACGTCGACAACGCCCTCGCTCAGTGTGCCACCCGCAACCTCAACCATCAACGCCGCCGCCCGCGCGGAAAACTCGTCGCAGGTCGCCGCGTCAACAATGCGTTCGTAGCGCGCCGAGGCTTCAGAGAAGAGCTGGAGTCGACGACTCGTCCGGCTGGTGTGAGCACTGGAGAAGGTCGCGGATTCGAGCAGGATATCGGTGGTCTTCTCGGTGACCTCACTGTCCAGGCCACCCATGACACCCGCCAAGGCGATCGTGGCGCCCGCGCCATCTCTGGCATTACCGTCGACGATGCAGGTGATGTCCTCGTCAAGGATGCGCTCGATGCCATCGAGCGTCGTGAAGCGCTCGCCGGGTGCGGCGGCGCGAACAATGATATGCGCGCGACCCTCTTCGTCCTTTGCGAGCGTGTCAAGATCGAAGGCATGCAGAGGCTGACCAAGCTCGTACATGATATAGTTTGTCATATCGACGATGTTATTGATCGAGCGTCCTCCCGAGGAAGTAATACGCTCGACCAGCCAGTCCGGAGAGGAGCCGATACGCACGCCCTTGATGACGCGCGCCGTGTAGCGGCCGCAGCGCGTGGGATCGTCGATGGTGACCCGTGGGAGGTCGGCGGCAGGAGCAGGGGTTGGGACAGGGGGACGTTTCTGTTGTTTTGGGACAGGGGGACGTTTCTGTTGTCCCATTTTGG
>JAIRXA010000148.1 GCA_031268525.1 Coriobacteriales bacterium
GCATGGTAAGCGGCATCTCGATCCTTCCTCCCCTGTGGTGGAAGGATCAATTTTCAAGTACATTTCTATTTTGAGGCAACGAATACGTTTCGAGTACTTTTTTTATGAGGCGACGCGGACCGTTGACCGTTGACACCAGCTCAGCCATACTCGGCGGTGCGCCGACCCAGTTTGCGTCGATGTCAATCGTCGGCCTGTCGAGTACGACCAACCCGCTCTCCACCAAGATCAGCTTCGTGATAAGCCCGCCCACAAAGAAAATCGGGCGTCCATCTCAGAGACCCGCCCCAATATCTGATACATCCTTCGCTCAAGCTCTGTCATGGCTACCCCAGCAATAATAATCGGCAGCCCAATCCTTTATCTCGTCGGACCGGCCCCTGTTCTCAGGTAGTATCTCAAGCCCGTCAAAGCTCTTGTTATGCGTGTGATAGTTGACATTTTCAAGCTCCCCGCAACGGGGGTTGCCCGGGACACCTCCGTCCCCTTCGACTTTCTTCTCTACTATTTTGTGCTCTACCTTTCTAATTGACAGAGATTTGGTTCAGATGGTTATCTCATCGTCGCCCGGAAGAGCGGATGGGATGTCTGCAACAGGCATTGATGGCTCTCGCACAAGACCCTTGATGGCATTGAGCATATTAGACTGTGAAGTGACATTGGTGGCATCGAACTTGTCTACGCACTCGATGAGTCAAGGCATCTTTGATGTCATCACATTGAGTACAAGATCATAAACCTCGGCGTAACTCATGGCTGACTCAGAGAGGTAACCCGAGTATTGATGGTGTCCAAAGCCATTATTGGAGAAGAACCCCTGGATTAGAGAGTAAGCCCTACGGTAGCCATCATGACCAAATTCACCCCTCAGTCTCTCGGTACTGAGGTCGAAGTTAACCATCTTCAGTCGTCGCTGTACAGCCATATGTCAGGCACTTGCCAGATAGCGCCCAGTGCAAAATTCCTTAAAGTCCTCCACTACGTAATCTTCTGGATCATCGCTGTCCTCGGAATTGAAGTAGAGCCAAGTGTCTACGTTGTCCATGAACCAACCCTTTTTGCCCAGAGTGACCATAGCGAGGCCGAAGTTACCAAAGTCGTCCGGCGATCCCGTGCCAACATAGAAATCATCGCCATCTTTGGAGAAGCGCAGGCGATTCACGAGGTAGTCGTCCAGAGTACCGTAAACTTTGGAGAGACTGTAGCGCCCTGAGCGCTCTATCTTCTGCTCGTCCATCTTTATCTGCATCTTTATCACGTTCTTGTCCAATCAATGACTGCGATTCAATGATGCAGCTTTAATTTTACCACGAAGCAGGCAATCCCTAAGTAGGCGCTTCCTTTAGCGACGCCCATATGAGTACGGGTGTTGATAAAGGAACATATGGTGTCGGCGGAGGGATTTGCCAAGCGCTTCGGCGCGCTGCGCCTCGCGCTTGTAGACCTCGCTTACTTCGTTCGCTCGGACCTTCAGCCTGGCGGCGCGCCACTGGCGCCCCGCCTCAACGGCTGAAGCCTTCTCGGGGTTCAAATCCCTCCGAAAATCTATTCGTCTGGTAGAGATGGTGTCGGCGGAGGGATTTGAACCCTCACGTCCATTCGGACACTAGCCCCTCAAGCTAGCGCGTCTGCCGTTCCGCCACGCCGACTTCTGTGGCACGCCCCAAGGCGTCGTCTTATGCCCCCGTCGCGACCGTGCCCTGGGGGTAGATGAGCATCAGGATGAGTAGGGTCAGGAAGAAGACAACTGCCAGTACGATGGTGATGCGGTCGAGATTCTTCTCCACGATACTTGTTCCCGTGGTGTTGCTGTATACCGAACCGGCGATGATATCTGAAAGGCCTGTGCCCTTGCCAGAGTGAAGCAAGACGAACAGGATAAGGCCGATGCCGGACAACAGCCAGATGATCAGCACGATAATCAGTAAGGGACCCACAACAAACCTCTTTCAGCCAACTCAGCTCACTCAGCTAATGAAAACACGCGAACGGATATACTACTACATATCGGCCAGACAGGCAAAGGGACGCGATACGAGGGAGATCGTAGTGAAATACCTCAAAGTACTTGCTTGCAAGGTGATGTTTCGTGAGCTGTCCTATCTGGCAGCCCTCAGCGACAATGTCTGCGACATCACCTGGCTCAACTGGGGACTACATAACGAGATCGGTGCCATCAATAAGGTGCTCACCGATCATGTCGCTGCTCTGGACGCGCACGCTGACATTCACACTACCTTTCCACCTTATGGCGGCGACTTCGACGCCGTCTTGATCGGCTACGGGCTGTGTTCCAATGGCATCGTCGGTCTTCGGTCGCAACGTTATACTCTGGTCATTCCGCGGGCGCACGATTGCATTACGCTGTTTTTGGGTTCCAAAGAGCGCTACCAGCAGGTATTTGCCGAGGCAGGAGGCACGTACTTCTACACACCCGGCTGGATTGAGAACTCTGCGATCATATCTGAACGCCGTCGTGAGTATAAACTTGCAGAATATGGGAAACAGTTTGGGGAGGAAGCAGCCGAGGATATTCTCGAGATGTACGATGAGTGGGTGGCGCATTATTCGCGGCTTGGCCTGGTGAGCTGGCAGGAGTTTGCTGAGCGGGAGTTCGCCGTGCGAACGGCGGACGAGGCGCGAAGCGGCGCTGAGTATGCTGGTTGGGAAGTTGAGCACCTGAGAGGCGACAGCTCACTTCTCAGCGACTTCATCGCAGGAAACTGGGATAACGAACGTTTCCTCGTGGTTCCTCCGGGCGAGACGGTCAGGGCGACCTACGGTCCGGATATCATCGGGTACTGAGACAGCGTCGAATAAATCAAAGAATCTGTCAGCCTTTTGCCAAACCGGCGAGTGAGCGTTATTTGAGCAGGTTTTCGAGGCCTTTGAGATCGGCAGGCGAGAATCCGCCTCCCATACCGCCCAAGCCACGCATCGAGGGGCGACGGCCCTTCTTTCCACTCTTCCCCTTCTTGCCCTTGCCTTTGCTGCTCGCGCGCTGCTCCTGCGTAAGCTGCATTCGTTTGACCATCTTGCGAGTCTCGTTAAACTGTGTGAGCAGAGCGTTCACGTCGCGTACCTCCACACCGGCACCGGAGGCGATGCGTGCGCGACGTGAGCCATTGATGATCGAGGGCTTGAGCCGCTCCTTTGTGGTCATCGAATGGATGATGACCTCCATACGATCAAGCGCGCCCTCATCCACCTGACCGGCGCCCAGAGCCTTCTCGCCGCCGGGAAGAGCTTTGAGCAGACTGGACAGGCCACCCATCTTGCGAACCTGACGATTGATGGTGAGAAAGTCGTCGAAGTTCAGCTCGGCGCGAGCCATGCGTTCGGTCTCAGCCTGCGAGAGCTCCTCGTCGGCCGCTGCTTGGGCTTTCTCGATCAGGGTCACCACATCGCCCATGCCAAGGATGCGCTTGGCCATGCGATCGGGATGAAACTCCTCCAGCGAAGAAGGCTTCTCGCCCTCGGAGATGAATTTGATCGGTTTGCCGGTGATCTCGCGAATCGACAGCGCCCCACCACCGCGTGCGTCGCCGTCCATCTTGGCCATGATCACACCGTCAAAGTCGACGCGTTCGGCGAAGGCCTGCGCCACATTGACGACATCCTGACCGGTCATGGCATCGACGACCATCAGTATCTGGTCGGGATTGACAGCCTTCTTGATGGCCTCGGCTTCGGCCATCATCTCCTCGTCAACATGCAGGCGTCCCGCCGTATCGATGATCACGACATCCCTGAGCTTGTCGATGGCTTCGCGCACTGCTGCCTCGGCGATTTTGATCGGATGACTGCCGTCGCCCCGAAAGACCCTGACGTCGATCTCCCTGCCCAGTGCTTCGAGTTGATCGGCGGCAGCGGGTCGATAGACATCGCAGGCTACCAGCAGGGGAGCGTGCCCCTGAGCCTTGAGACGATAGGCAAGCTTGCTGGCAGCGGTGGTTTTACCTGAACCCTGCAGTCCCACGAGCATCAAGATATTGGGGATACGGGAGGTGAGGGTGAAGCTGGAGTCGGTTCCGAGCAGTTCGGTGAGCTGATCGAGCACGATTTTGACGACGTTTTGCGCGGGAGTCAGCGAATCGAGCACCTCGGCGGTCAGCGCCTTCTCCTTGACGGCTGCTACAAAGGACTTCACCACCTTGAAGTTGACGTCCGCCTCCAAGAGGGCCAGGCGGATCTCGCGCATTGCGGTCTCGATATCGGCCTCGGTCAGGCGGCCCTTGGAGCGCAGCCCCGCAAAGACATTCTGTAGGCGGTCGGAGAGATTATCAAACATTGGTGCTCCCTTGTATCAGTGTGCGTTGGCTCTCAGTGTCATTTGGCTCTCGGTGTAGTTCGGCTTTCAGTATGATGTGGCTCTCAGTATGACGTGGCTTTCAGTGTGCGTCGGCTTTCAACGCGAGCGGATGTCGCCGATCAGAGCGCGGGCGAAGTCGTGGGCCTCAAAGGGGCGCAGATCGTCGATCTGTTCGCCGACGCCGATGCGCAGGATCGGCAGACCGAGCTCGTGTGAGATGGCCACGGCGATGCCTCCTCTGGCGGTGCCGTCGAGCTTGGTGATGATCACGCCGTCCAGATCCAGAGCACGGTGGAACTCGCGTGCCTGCTGCAGGCCATTTTGCCCGGTGGTCGCGTCGAGCACCAACACGGTGCATACCACAAGCGCCGCACCGGCGCGCTTGCGTGTGACCTTCACAACCTTTTCCAGCTCACGCATCAGATCGTCCGAGGTATGCAGGCGTCCTGCGGTGTCGATCAGCACCAGATCGGCTCCGGCAGCCTCGGCTCGTTCGATGACCTCGAAGGAGACGCTGGCCGGGTCGGCGCCGCGTTCGCGCTTGACCACCGGTACCCCGGCTCGCTCGGCCCAGATGTCAAGCTGCTCGATGGCGGCCGCCCGGAAGGTATCGGCGCTGCCGAGCAGAACCCGCCGCCCATTCTCCACACCGTCCTTGGCCAGCTTGCCGACCGTGGTGGTCTTGCCGGAGCCGTTGATGCCGACAAAGAGTACGCAGACGGGGCTTATGTCAAAGGGGTCGGCCTCGGTCGGGGTAAACATCGCGGCGATGGTATCGGCCATGCGATCAAAAACGGCGTAGCCGTCGGGCAGTGCCAGACGTTGGGTGGCCTCCTGTAACTGCTCGATGATCGCCAGAGTGGCAGGCCCGCCAAAGTCGCCGAG
>JAIRXA010000014.1 GCA_031268525.1 Coriobacteriales bacterium
CGGGTGTCGGGCAGTTCGGCGCTACAAACACAACAAGTGCTGACGATTTGCCGCTTACCCGCAGAATCGTCACCAAATCAAGCTCAGACGAGGAGAAGCACCTTCTGTTCCTATCGTTGTTTGCAGGCAGGCCGGATGTCCATGCACTGCGGTATCAAAGCTCGAAAAGCTCTGGCTATACGCCACATTGCTATCACAGGTTCAAGCCCAACTGCCCAAAGCAACGCAATGGCAAGGCCAAGTGCTCTGAATGCGACAGCCAGAGGTTTCCCGAAATAACACTCGAGCTTTTCATGGCCCATATTCATGGTAAGTGCCATGATTGCAAGGATGTCCTCGGGGCGTATCCACTGGATGCTGACGACCTCTGTACCTTCATCGTTGCCGATTTTGATGACAAGCACAATGGCGAAGGCGATAACGAGTCGGAACCGGCAACGACATTTGCGGACATGAGGACGACAGCAATCGGATTCTTCGACACCTGCCTGGACAACGCAATCCCTGCACACTTGGAAGTCTCGCGATCTGGACATGGGTTACATGTCTGGCTGTTCTTTGCTGAGCCGGTGTCCGCTCGCCTGGCTCGGCGTCTGTTCAATTCAGTACTGACGGCTGCCATGGAAAAATGCCCCGGTTTCGACTTGAGCAAGTACGACCGATTTATACCAAGTCAAGACATAGTGCCAAAAGGCGGGTTTGGCAACCTTGTTGCGCTGCCTCTGCAGGGTAAGGCAGGCAAAGCTCGCAGGAGCGTGTTCGTCGATGACGAGCTGCGCATGTACGCCGACCAATGGGAATACCTCTCCCGTGCGAAGAAGTTTTCAGCCACAGACCTGAACGCAGCCCTTCTCCGCTTTCCAGCTGACGCCGACCTTGGCAAACTGGTTCCAAACGAGGAGGAGACAATCGGAAAGCCTTGGGAGCGCAAGCGGGCTACCGCGCCGCTTTCTCGGGCAGACTTTCTCGCGCCTGTCTCCATCACTTTTGCCAACATGCTGCATGTGGAGAAGCGCGGTCTCTCTCCACGAGCGCTGAACCACATCCGCAGGCTTGCGGCATTCAAGAACCCGGTCTTCTTTGAGCACCAACGGATGCGAATCAGCAACTGGAACACGCCTCAGATAATATCGACGGCCGATGAGACCGAAGAATACCTCAGCATCCCGCGCGGCGCTTATGACGAGCTGATCGGGCTTTTGGAAGAAGCAGGTGTCGAGTATGAAATCGAAGATATACGGACACCGGGACAAGCGCTGGATGTCGAGTTTTTGCAAGCGCTGCGCGAAGACCAGGTTCCGGCAGCAGAGGCTATGCTCAAATATCAGACAGGGGTTCTTCATGCCACTACTGGCTTCGGTAAAACGGTGATCGGGAACTACCTGATAGCACAAAGAAGAGTGAACACCCTCATTCTCGTTGGCACCCAGCAGCTGTTTGACCAATGGAAAGAAGCGCTGGGATTCTGCTTGAGCATAAAGAATGAGCCAGCTACCCGAAAGACTCCTAAAGGTCGAATCAAGACGATTGGCACGATCGGCGAATACGGCAGTGGAAAGAAGCATTGCTCGTTCATCGTCGATGTGGCAATGATGCAGTCGCTGTGCAGACAGCATGAAGTACAGGATTTTGTCAAAGACTATGGCATGGTTATCGTCGATGAGTGTCATCATGTCCCCGCGAGTACATTCGAGGCTGTGTTGAAGCATGTTAATGCAAGGTATGTATACGGACTCACCGCCACACCGATGCGTGAGGACGGTCACCACGCCATCCTGTTCTTGGAATGCGGATTGATTCGCTATAGGGTTGATGCTAAGGCACAGGCCGAGAACAGGCCGTTTGATCACTTCATGGTGCCGCGGTTCACAAGCCTGCTTCCCGCCAGCCTTCATGACGGGAAGCAAATCCCCATCATACTCAACGATATCATGGCTGATGAGCAACGCAATAAAATGCTCCTGCAAGATATTGTGTCCGCAATAAATGACGGCAGGCAGCCTCTCGTGCTTACGGAGCGCACCGAGCATGTAAGGATTCTGGCTGAGGCCTTGTCTGAGTCTTGCGACAATGTGATCGCCCTTACGGGCGCTATGGGCAAGAGGCTCAAACGGGAGATCAACGACCGTCTGAGTGCGCTTCAGGACAATGAGCGATTCGTCTTGATAGCGACAGGGAAGTACATCGGCGAAGGGTTTGACTTCCCCAGGTTGGATACGCTTTTCATCACCATGCCTATAGCCGCCAAAAGCAAGGTAACGCAATACATAGGCAGGCTTCATCGGCTTTACCATGGCAAGAAAGACGTGTTGGTGTACGACTACGTAGATGTCAATGTTCCCGTATTGGAGCGAATGTACCACAAGCGCATAAAGAGCTACAAGGCCGGCGGATATAAAGTGCTCAATGAGAAAGCAGGCGTTCAAGCACCAGGATTCATCTTCGACGCTGATAATTACTGGGAGGCTTTTGCCAATGATTGTAGTAATGCCAAGGCCCAGATAGCCATCGCAAGTCCTTCAGTATCGCAGAAGAAGGTATCACTGCTGTTGCGGGCGTTGCAGCCTGTCGGGCTTTCTGCTTGCATAATCACCTTGATGACAAAGCCGATAGGTTCGTATGCCCAAAGGCACCAGCGAAATGCCATTGAGCAATCGGAGCGGCTGAGGACGTATGGTATCAGAGTGGATGAGATCGAAGGCCTGCATAAATCGTTTGCTGTAATCGACCTGAAGACTGTCTGGTACGGCAATCTTCACACACTGGGATACGACTCCAGTGATTCCAGTGTGATCAGGCTCGAAGACGAGCAGTTAGCCAGGGCGCTTCTTGAAGACACGACGCCAGCGATGACTTATGTACCTGTAGGCTTTGGTGCGCCGCATTCAGGACAGAATTTGCCATGATTCACGACACCGCAGGAACACGTCCAGTCCTTCGTCTCCGCTCTTGCGGCCCCGCATTCAGCGCAGAACCTTCCCTGGTTGCCCGTTGCGCCGCAAGGGCAAGCCCAACCACCAGACGATGGAGAAGGAGTCTGTGATGCTGTCTGCTGCCCAAGGGCATACAGGTTTTGGACGTTGGCGCCACCGGCCTGTTGAGCCATCCCCAACCCCATGAATCCCATCATCGCTCCGCCCTCGTTAACAGCGGCAGTGCGCATCGCATCCGCCTGCGCGGTGACCATAGTTGCCGCTGCCATGGTCGGATCGCGCATGACTGCTGCTTTCTGCAGGTCTTTGATCAGTTGCGCGTCCTCCTCTGATGCGGAAATCGCGCTGACTCCAAAGGAAACAATCTCTATACCACGGAACTCGCGCCACTTTGCAGACAGCTCTCCGTTCAAGACACTCGCCAGTTTGGTAGTATGTGCGGGCACTGAGCTGTACCTGATGCCGTCTTCCGAGAGGCGCGCAAAAGCTGGTTGGAGGGCGGTCAACAACTCTGCCTTGAGCTGCGTATCGAGGAGGCCGCGCTTGTAGAATTCTTCGAAGTTGCCGCAGACATTTGTGTAGAAAAGTAGAGGATCAATGATGCGATAAGAGTAACTGCCATTACATTTTACTGCTATATCAATATCAAGACCGATATTTTTGTCTATTACCCGAAAGGGAACAGGGCTGATTGTCCCGTATCGATTGTCGAGTATCTCCTTGGTGTTGAAAAAATATACTCGCTGATCTCTGCCGGTGTCGCCGCCCAAGCCGATACGTTTGCCCATTGTCGAAAAGCTCTTTCCCAGCCCTTCTCCAAGTCCTCCGTAGAAAACCGATGGTTCAGCAGAAGCGTCATATATGAATTCTCCCGGTATCGCGCAAACTTCTGCAACTCTGCCCTGATCGACTATCAACATACATTGACCGTCGTTGACGGCAACTATCGACCCATTGGAAATGATGTTACTCTCGCCGCCTACATTGGAGCTACGGCCTTTGCTGGATGAGCGTTTCAGGCCTTTTGCGGCAAGCGTGTAGGCATCCATTGCATCGCAGTAGAAGAATTCACGCCATTGATCGGCGAGTTGGCCTCCAACCGCTCCGCCGATAGCCCGAAAAAGCCCCATTCCAGCCCCCTTTTATCTTGTCCAGTAGCCTCGTGGCGCGAGAGCAAACTCGTAGTTTTCAGAGTTAGGATAGTTAGACAGTTTGGTAAGTGAGATGATGAAGTCGATCAGCCAAGCTATCCCAAATCCTCCAAAGGTCAAAAGATAGATAATACCAATACCAATCTGTCCGCGCATGAAGCGGTGTACTCCAAGCCAGCCCAAGAAGAACGTTAGCAGGATATAAGCTATTTTGCTGATTTGCTTTGTCTGCTGCATGGCGCCAGCAAATGGTTGTTGCACTGGTTGGACATAGACGTTAACGGGGGCGTTTTGCGCAGGTTGAAACGTCTGGGGGACCTGCTGCTGCGGTACCGTGTACCCGCAACTGACACAAACGCCGTTCTGGAGGTTTGCGTTACAACGAGGGCAAATATTGTTTGCTGCCTGCTGATTCTCATAGCCCATGTTTAATCCTCTCCAACAATCCGTTTCTTGAGTGGGGAGGACGGCTTCATGCGAGCGCATTGTTTGGCGGCAAGATGAAGGACATTCACCCCATGGTCGCCAAACCGCAATAGATCCACAAAGTATCTACTGGAGGGGCAAATCCCCTTCTTTCCAGATACCATGTGGGAGTCTATCTCGCAGACCCATTGCGATTTGGCATCATGAATTGTATCACACACCGCTTTTTCAAAGCGTGTCAGTCAAGAATAGGACAATGTCAATCAGCATCAATCAGCGCCAATTGGCACGCGTCCCCAATTGACATGGCAGGTGCGGTGTGGCCGAAGACATCGAGCTGCGTTTTGATAGGGATACCCTGCCGTACCCTGCCGTACCCGGCGCGCCTCGCAAGCGCCTGCGCCGTACACGGCGCCTCGCCAGTCGCGCCTCTCGCAAGCGCCTGCGCCGTGCTCCCGCCTCTCGTCCAAACCCCTCCGATCAGGAGCCTTCGGCAAAGCGATATCGGTAGGGCTGTTTTCTGATGCTGGCGAGTTCCTTCTTTGCCATGTCCTCTGGTGAGATTCGGTAGCCGTTCAGGCGCCAGAATTTGAGATGCACCAAACTGCCGTAGAAATCAGCATAGTCGTGATAGGCAAAATCCAGGTTGTCGTCCATGCCGGGCACGACGGTAATGACCTTCTTGTCGAGGCTGTCTCTTATCCTGCGGCAAAAATCGTCCAACGTCACGCCGGGAAACCGGGAGTCGAGGATGATGTCATAGAGGTCGCGTTTCTGGTAGACGCGCTCCATGAAGTCCGCAAGGATCGAAAGGAGCTGGGCGTCGTCGCATCCCGTCTCTACCGCTCTGACACACCTGATGGCGTTCTGCACATAGAACTGCACCTCGCGTTCGACGATCTTGTCCGCAAGGTCGTACTTGTCGAGAAACTGGGCGTAGAAGCCCCCTCGGCTGAACCCGGAGCGCCGAATGATCTCGGATGTGCGAATTTTGTCGAAATCCATTTCCTTCAGCATGCCGATGAACGCGTCAGTGAAGGCTTTCTCTGACCGACAGAGCGGTCGAGCGGATAGTGTCTGGTCGGGCATAGGTTGCACCCTCCCTTTTGCATGAATGCGGCAAGTCTCTTACCCGGTCATTCGTCGCTTTGGACTGCGCATTCAGTCTAACAGACCGGGGGTGTAGAAACAATATTCCGAGCCTTGTTCACAACAGTACAAAATAGCAAAAACTGTACATTGTGAGGGGTTTTGCTGCCTACTACGATTGGCTCGAAGGCGGGTTTCCCCGCTACGTTTCCACTATTCACCGCAACAGACGATTGAGAAAGGAAGGCACATCATGAGCCAGAAGACCAGGACGCCAAAAGAGGTTTACTACGAGTTTGCGAGGACGTGGACTGCGCTTGACATCGAAGGGAATTCGGCGGTTGTACACCCCGATTGCACCTACCACGGTGAGGGCGACGGGGACATGAAGAAGCCGGCCATCCACGAAATGCACAAGCAGTACATGGAGAATTGCACCAAGGCCAACTACGAGATCCTGGACATCATCGAGGAAGGCGACAAGGTCGCCGCACGCGTCAAGCTCACGTCGTGGTTCAAGGACGGCACGGTCATGACGAACCTCATCTCCGAGTATGACATCTGCAAGGACGGCATGTTCTATGAGGGCTGGGCGATGATGAAGACGGTCG
This sequence comes from Coriobacteriales bacterium, assembly GCA_031268525.1. Lineage (GTDB taxonomy): Bacteria > Actinomycetota > Coriobacteriia > Coriobacteriales > UBA8131 > JAIRXA01. The sequence goes on from JAIRXA010000014.1 coordinate 6,211, forward strand.
AATAGGGACGCCAGATCCAATGGGACGCAACTCGAAGGGAAAGGAGTCAAAATGGAACTTGGAGGGAAAGTCGCGTTGGTAACGGGCGCCAGCCGGGGCATCGGTGAAGCGATTGCGCTCACGTTCGCCAGGGAAGGCGCTGACCTCTCGATATGCTGTCGATCCAGCGTCGATGATTTGGAAAAGGTTGCCGCAAAAATCAGGGCTATGGGTAGGAAATGCCTGACCTTTGTTCTGGATGTTGCGGACGGAGAAGCAGCTGCCAACATGGTGGAGAAGACGATTGCCGATCTGGGCAAGCTGGACATTCTGGTAAACAACGCTGCCAATACGGCGTGCATCCAGAAGGATTTCCATACCTCCACCGAGGAGGAATGGGACGAGGAGATCAATTCGTCCGTCAAGGGAACGCTGTTCTTTTCCCGTGCCGCCATTCCCCATATGATCGCGAAGAAAAGCGGAAACATCATCAATCTTACCTCTGTGGCTACCAAGTCGTTCACGGGCAAGCTCGCGCTCTATGCCGCCGCCAAGGGTGCTGTCGCAAGTTTCTCACGGGCGATTGCCCAGGAGCTGGGGCCGGATGGCATCCGAGTCAACTGCGTCGCCCCCGGTCCGACGGTCGTGCCGTCCTTCATGGAGTACTGGCCAACCGAAATGAAGGAGCAGATGATCAACGAGTCGCTCCTGAAGAAATTCGTGGAGCCGCAGGATATTGCCGAAATGGCGCTTTTCTTTGCGTCGGATAAATCCAAAGCGATTACCGGCCAGGAATACAGCGTCGATGGCGGCCGTACCTTCTAGTTGAGGTATCGATGCTGAAAGATTGATTGTTTGAGCATGGGCGGCCATTGGGAGATGGCCGCCCGATATTACCCGTGACAGTACCCGCAGGAAACAGGAGGACTGAAAATGCAGGACTATGGCGTTCAAATGACTGCAGAAGAAGAGGCCAGGCTCGACGAGCTGGTCGGCAAGATCCGGGAGCGCGTGGCGAAAGAGGCAATGACACCGAGGCAGCGCTTCGAGGCACTGGACAGGGGCGAGACGCCCGACCGTATCCCCATCCTTGTCAACGCGAACGGCCTCCATGTCCCCATAGCCTATGGCGTGGAGCCTGGCGACCTTTACAAAGACCCCAAGTTGGCACTGCTTGCCTACGTGAGCCATCTGGAGCGATTTGGCTATGACACGGTTTCGATGTTCCGCTTCAGTCTTGGCGACGAGGAATTCGGCGCGACGACGACGATGATGGCGGATGTCGGTGTGCCTTTCACCACAAAAAGCTATGTGGAGACGAGCTGCGACATCGATAACATCAAGTTTCCCGATCCGACCAAAGACGGTAGCCTTGCCTGGATGTGCTGGATGATCAGTGTCTTAAAGCAGAAACTGGGCGACATCATGCCGATCTGGGGCTTCATCACAACCCCGGGCCTGTCGGCCGTCCTCCCCGGTTCACGGGATTTCAGCCAGGCATCGATCGACATGATCAACAATCCGAACCTGGCTCATTCCCTGACGGGCTTGGCCATGAAATGGGCAATTATGTTCGGGCAGGCCCAGCTTGACGCGGGCGCCGACGCCGTCTGCATGGTAGACGCTCCCGGTATGGTTTCTCCCAAGCAGTTCCGGGAATTCATGTATCCCTACATGGCGGGCACCTACCACGCCTTGGACGGTCGCATCATATGGGCCGCCGCCAACGACGTATCGCATGTGATGGCGGATTATGCCGGGGTCGGAATCAAGCGTTTCTACCTCAACAGTGGTCAACCGCTCGATGCGGCGAAGGAACTCTGCGCGGACAACGACGTCACCCTGATCTATGGCATCGATCCCCAGGTGCTGCTTGAAGGACCAAAGGAAAGAATTCGGGAAGAAGTCAGGCGCGTGGTCGCTCAGGGTTGGCAGGGAGGACGCTTTGCCATCAGCACGGAAACGGTAGACGCGAGCACCCCTATGGAAAATGTAGATATCTTCATGGAAGCGGCGAGGGAATACTGTGCGCTTCCACTGAAGGCTTAGTTTCTGGCGGACTTTGCCGCTACCTGTGATGGAGGAGAAACAGTATGGAAAACGAAAACGTGCTTGAAGCGATCAAGCAAGCCATTTTGAGCGCGGATGCGGAGGGTGTGAAGGCGGCGATTGCCGCCGCGCTTGATGCCGGTGTCGAGCCGACGGATATTTTGTCTCTCGGTATTACTGGTGCCATGCAGGCTGTGGGAGAGAAATGGAACGCGAAAGAGTTCTGGCTCCCCGATGTCATGGCAGCAGCCGATACCGTCAAACAGGGCATCGACTTCCTGAAGCCAAGAATGGCGCTGGGACAGGCCGGCAGCACGGGAACGGTTGTGATTGGGACGGTCAAGGGCGACATTCACAGCGTCGGTAAGAATCTGGTAGCGACCTTCCTCGGAGCATCCGGTTTTGAGGTCTATGACCTTGGAGAGGATATCCCTGCCGAGAAATTCATCGAAGCCGTAGAAGAACACGATGCGGACATCGTTGCCATGTCGTGTTTTTCGACGAACGTCACTCCCGTGATGATAGAGATCAACGACCAGCTCAAGGAAAAGGGATTGCGAGATAAGGTTTTCACAATGATTGGCGGCGTTGCCATGGCGCCCAACTGGGCAGCGAGAGTCGGTGCCGATGCCTTTGCCGGGGATGCTCATGAAGCCTCGGAAACAGCGAGGGCGCATATGGCACAGAAAGTGGCCGCGGGCTGATAAGGCCCATGGTGGATGCGGCGGGTCCGATGGATGTTATACGCACGCAGCAGATGCGAAGCAGGAGTGAAGCAGGAGCGAAACGGATGCGACTGATGTGACGCAGGAGGCGGAACGCGGCGGGCGTAGCAGGAATGCAGCAGGAGCGAAACGGATGTGAAACGGGAGCGATTCTATGCTGATTATCGGGGAAAAGATCAACACCAGTCGTCATGAGGTAGCCGAGGCGGTAAAGCGTAGAGATGCCGAGTTCATCCGCGCGCTTGCCCGGCGCCAGATGGAGGCGGGTGCGCATTATATCGATGTGAATTGCGGGACTTTTGCTTCCGACGAGCCAGAGTTGTTAAATTGGATGGTTCGGGAGGTGCAGCAGGAACTCGATGGGGCACCGCTCTGTATCGACAGTTCCGCTCCTGCAGCGGTGGAGGCCGCACTGAAAGTACACCGGGGACAGGCTTTGCTCAATGCTTCCTACAGTGGTGAGCAAGAGCGATATCAGGCGCTGGATCCGCTGATCGTGGAGTATGGTTGCAAGGTGATCGTTTTGTGCATCGATGACGAATCGGGCATTCCTGCCGAGGCCACGACACGGTTTGTGATCGCTTCTCGGATCATCGACAGGCTTAAAACCAGGGGCGTCAAGACGGAGGACATCTTCGTAGACCCCCTGGTTCAGCCGATCAGTGTCGACGGCAGGAACTGCCTCATTTCGGCGGAAACGATCCGCATGGTTCGTAGGAAGTATCCAGAGGCGCATGCCGTCTGTGGTCTCAGCAATATCTCTTTCAGCCTACCTGAGCGAAAACTGATCAACCAGGCCTTCGTGGTCATCTGTGCCGCCTATGGCCTCGACGCAGTCATTCTCGACCCCGAGGACAGGAAAATGATGGGTCTGGTGTATGCCGCTGAAGCTCTCCTGGACCACGATCCGTTTTGCCGCAGCTATATGAGCGCGTATCGCAGGGGCATCCTTTCATGAATCGATGACGAATGAAGACGGTGTTGCTGGCATGCAAAACGATCAAGGCTGAGATCGACCATGTGCTGAATGCCACCGGGCAGGGAGCCACTGGGCTGAAAGCCACCGGGCAGGGCGATCTTCCGGTCGTTTGGATCGAATCTGGCCTGCACAACACGACGGACAGGCTTCACCTTGCAATGCAAGAAGCGCTTGACAGGATCGAAAGAGCTGAAAACCCTGACCGGGTATTGCTGGGTTTTGGTTTCTGCGGCAACGCCGTGCTGGATTTGAGAACCGGAGACTATACACTCGTCATCCCCAGGGTCGACGACTGTATCACGCTTCTGCTGGGCTCGTTTGCAGTGCGGAAGGAAATATCTGCTGAAGGCGGGACGTATTTCCTGACGCCGGGCTGGATGGGACACGAATCGAACATCTATGCCGAGTACCAGTATGCACTCGACAAGTACGGGAAACGTTTGACTGATGATATCTACAGGGAGATTCTGGCCCATTATGAGAATCTGGGAATCATCGACACAGGAGTCTATGATTTCGAGGCTTTCGTGGAGCAGACAAAAGTCGTCGCAAGGACGCTTGGGCTGCGGCAGCGTCCCATACGTGGCACGCTTCGATACATCGAAAGGCTTTTGGCCGGACCGTGGCCAGATGTGGAATTCGTGACGGTTCCAAAATTCGCGGTCGTCGATCAGGACATGCTTGATCTCTCCGACTGAAGGAAATAAGTGATCTTTGTCAACAATTGCTCTACCAACGAGGAGGAGACATGAACAAGGGAACAGCACGAGCCTGGCTTTCAGGCATAGGAGCAATACTGATAACTGTGTTTGCGATCTGTCCTTTTTCCATGGTTTCGCTGTATATGACACCCATGGCAACTGAGCTCTCTACGCCCGAGGTCTCTGTCACCGTCGGGCAAATCGCCATAGCCTTGAGCATCTCAACAATAGGCGGCTTCGTTGTTGGATTGCTCATTGGTCGGCTGATAAAGGTGATAAACGTCAAGATACTGGTTATTCTCGGTGCGCTCTTTGTCTTTGCCTTCCAGTTTTCTCTGTCGATATCAAACAGTCTCATACCGATCTATATAGCAGCATTCTTCAATGGTGCCGGTACGGTCATTGGCGGTATGGCAATGGCTCAAATCGTCATCACGCAGTGGTTTGTCAAAGGTCAGGGCATGATGATGAGTGCCTGCTTTATTGCTCTGAGTCTCGTTGCGGCTATCTGTGTCCCCATAGTCGGTAGTTCTATCGTTGTCTATGGATATCGCTCTGTGGTTCTGGTCGTTGGCATCATTGCGGGCGTGGGCATTGCCCTGAGTTCCCTCCTGATCAGTGGAGCTCCCGCAAAGTATGGCCTGCAGCCGCTGGGCACCGGTAAAGACGAAAGTGGAGAAGCGCTGCCCGTCTCCATTCCCTCTCTGTCGTGGAGCAAGATTGTCAGGAGTCCGGTGTTCTGGGCCATCTGGCTCATCTGTCTCCTTGCGGGAACGGTCATTCAGGGATTCAACAGCCAGGGCGCGGTCATTTTTGGCTCCTTGGGACTTGATGAGGTAAACGCCGCGTTCGCCCTGTCAGTCTTTACCCTGCTCTGCATTCCCATGACTTTTGTCTTTGGGTTCATCAGCGACAGAACGAGCCCCAAAATTGCTTTATACATACACGGCGGAATCAGTGCCGTCATATTACTGTTCTCCTTTTTCTGGGTAGGGTGGATTGGCGCCATTTTCGTCGCCTGTGCGATGGGAGTTGCCTCGATTCTCCCTTCGCTTTATGGCCCGAACGCCGCGCCGCGGATATTTGGGACTCGTGATGCAGGCGATATGATAGGTTTTGTCAATGTGGCTGCAAGTCTGGGAGCGACAATAGGGCCCATATTCACCGGGTTCATGTACGATACCTTTGGAAATTACCAGATCACCCTGACGGTCATGGGCGTCCTGCTTGTCATCTGCCTGCTGCTCAATATCTGGTTGAACGGGAAGAAGAACATCGAGAAGATCAAGCAACAGATTGCGGAGGAGAGCGCCTGATCGCA
>JAIRXA010000035.1 GCA_031268525.1 Coriobacteriales bacterium
GTTGCCTGGACCCTGACCCTTACCTATGACTATGGCGCGGGCGTCGATACCCCGGCCGAATACAAGAGAGCATCGCGGATACTCTACCTGAAGATCGCATAGGAGCGCACCATGCAACAAAAGAAGCACGAAGTGCAGCACGCATCGACGGAAGGCGAGCTGGCGGCGGCTGGTAGCCACGCCCTGTCTCAAGCAGAAGTCGCCCAGGCGGCCTCTGAGCTCAAAGCATTCAAAGCTCTTGAGACACGCGGCTCTCGCAAGCGTCGTGTGACTCGGGTCAAGCTCATTGTGATCATTGCCAGCGCACTCATCCTTGTCGTCGGTGGTTTCTTTCTGCTGAGAAATCTACTCATGCCACCCGCCGAGGTAGCCACTTCGTCCACCGAGCCTGTCGTCCGCGGAACCTTCAGCGAGGTCATCGACAGCGCCGGCAGCCTGGCCGCGCGTGAGCAGGTTACGATCACATCGGAAATCGACGGTACCGTCGCAGAGGTCCGCGTTAACGAGGGCGACAGCGTGACTGCCGGTCAGGTACTTTTCACGATCGACAATCCAGAACTCGACCAACAGATCGCGGTCGCTCAGCGAGGGGTGGATGGCGCCTATATCAGCTACAACGGCTCCATTGCAGACCGGGATAACGCGAACGCCCAGCGCGATGCTGCCTATCAGGCCTACCTCGACGCACAGACGGCCGCCAACGCTGCGCCAACGCCCTCCGCCCCCGGTGCGGAAGACACTACCCTGGTGTCTCCCGAGCAGGCCTGGGAGGCGTATCTCGCAGCGCAGGCACAGGCAAGTGGGGCGCAAACGCAGGTTAATCAGGTAGAGCTTCAGGTCAAAGATGCTGAAGCTACTCTGGCCCAGGCGAAGGAGGCAGCTTCAAAGCGCACGATCGTCTCACCGATTGCCGGTCAGGTCGTTGTCAGTAATATCGAGCGCGGAGCACGACTCTCAACCCTTGCTTCGGGAGGAAAGCCTCCGATACAGATTGCCGATATGAGCAGCATGCTGGTCAGTGTGCCGATCAATGAGATCGATATTCTCAAGCTGGAGGTCGATCAGACCGCCGAGGTCACCTTCGACGCAATAGCTGGCTATTCTGCGACCGCTACCGTACGGACCGTTGCTACATCTCCTTCCGGTAGTGGGGATTCTTCAACAGGTGGGGGCGGTGGTGGGGGAGTGGTCTCCTATCAGGCGACCCTGCTCATAGAAGACCCCGATCCCCGCCTCAAGATCGGCATGTCGGCCAACGCAACGATACGTATCAAGACCTTTACTGATGTCTTGCTGGTGAGCGCCCTCGCTCTGCAGGAGGATGGGACTGAGAAATCGGTCACGATCCTCGAAGAGGATGGGTCGACGCGAACGGTGCCGGTTGCGGTGCTGGCGCGTAACGAGAGGCAGATTGTGGTTGAGGGTGCTCTGAAAGAGGGGGACGAGCTGGTACTCGGCAGTGGCGCCCCCTCGGATGCGTCGACAACGACGGCTGCAGACGCAATGGCCATCTTGGGTTGATGGTGACGGACGACTATGCACACAGTTATCGAAGCAAACAATATCCATCGCATCTACCAGACGAAAGCAGGGGCGACTCAGGCTTTACGCGGTGTAAGTTTCTCGGTTAAAAGCGGCGAGTTCCTTGCAATCATGGGGCCCTCGGGTTCGGGCAAATCAACGCTGATGAATATCATCGGCTGTCTGGACAAGCCAACCTATGGTAGTTATCTGCTGGAGGGCGCCGATGTTGCTGCGTACAGTGACGACGAACTTGCGGATCTGCGTGCGACTCGTATCGGCTTCGTTTTTCAGTCGTTCAACCTCCTGCCGCGCTCAAGTATCCTGCGCAATGTCATGCTGCCGCTCATCTATACCCTCTGCCCACGAAAAGAGCGTGAGAAGAGAGCCTATGCCGCTCTTCGCGCGGTCGGCCTCGACGAGGTCTTCTTTGATCGACGCAGCAATGAGATATCGGGCGGACAGATGCAGCGTGTTGCAATCGCGCGGGCACTCGTCAACAATCCGGCGCTGATACTTGCCGATGAACCCACCGGAAACCTGGATACGGCAACCGGCGACATGGTGCTCGAAACCTTTGCCACTCTGCGAGAGCAGGGCAGGACGATCGTTCTCATCACTCACGAGCCAGACGTTGCCGCCCACGCCGACCGGGTGCTCTATATCCGCGACGGCCTGATGTACACGCAGCCCCATCCTCGCGGTGCCACGACCGAGCAGCATCCCCTTCCGCTTTCGCCTCCAGACCCAGATCCTGCGAGCCGAACAGAAGCCACCAAAGAGGCAGCAAAACTCGTGGTGCCCGTAACCGAGGAGGTGCACTGATGGGCATACGCGACCTTCTGCGTGAGATATGGTCCTCCCTGACCGCGAACAAGGCGCGCTCGTTTTTGACGATACTCGGAATCGTCATTGGTATCGCATCGGTTATCGCCATGACCTCGCTCATTGGCGGAATGCAGGGCATGATCACCGGAGAGCTTGGAGCCGATCAGGCGCGTGTCGTACAGATATATACCTCCGAGCGGATGGATGACGATGATCTACGGGCTCTTGAGGCGGCCTTCCCGGAGATCGAGGGGGTCGCAGGCACCATCACGGGGTCTTCGAAGATCTCAAACGGCACCAAGACCGCGGACATCTCCCTGACGGGCGTCGTGGGTGACTACGCCTCTATGAATGGATTTGAGCTTGCCTCGGGCCGTATGCTGTCGCAAAGCGATCAGGACAATGCCGCCCGCGTGCTGGTTGTCGGCAGGGGAGTTCTGCGGGATCTCTATGGTGACGAAGATGCCCCGGTGCTTGGTGAAACGGTGCGCATGGGCGAGCGCGGCGAGCGTTACACCATCGTTGGCATCCTTGAAGGAAACGGTACCTCAATGACTTACGGGCAGGCACTCGTGCCCGCAAAAACGCTGCAGCAACGTCTCGTCGGTGTTGCGGGTTACGACCAGGCATTCGTTCTGGCAAGCGTGGATACCGACGTTATCACGCTTTCGGGAAACATCAAGACCTTTTTGACCCAACAGCTTCGAGCCGATGAAGAGGATGTCTATGTATACTCAATGCAAGAGATCATGAAGCAGATCGAGACCACGATGGCGGGCTTTTCCATCATGCTTACTGCCATTGCCTCCATATCGCTGTTTGTTGGTGGCATCGGCATCATGAACATGATGCTCACCACCGTTACCGAACGCACTCGTGAGATTGGTCTGCGCAAGTCTCTGGGCGCACATACGCGTGATATCACCCGGCAGTTCCTCGCAGAATCCATCGCTTTGTGTGTCGTAGGCGGGGTGTTTGGTATCGTGTTGGGCTATCTGGGTGCGCTGGGTTTGGCGGGGATCGTGACTCTGATACAACCTGATTCGGGCTTTCTACCGGCAATCGACGCAACAGCGATCCTGGTCGCTTTTGGCGTCTGCGCCTTCATTGGTATCGTCTTTGGTTTTTACCCGGCGCGACGCGCTGCCAGAATGGACCCTGTGGAATCCTTGCGCTATCAGTAGGAAGAAAGGGGATGGGGAGATGGAGGAGGCTCTTTTTGACACGACTCAGGTGACGAGAAGTCCCGGGAAACTGGCGGCTCCTGGTGGCAGGGTCATGCTGGCCCTTGCCCTCATTGTGCTCAGCGGGGTATTTACGGCGTGTGCGAAACCCGCGGATCCAGTGGGGGGTGACGCTGGTGTGGTAAGAGGCAACGAGTTACGCGTCGCGACCTCCTACGATGAGCTCTACGAGGCTTTACATGAGGCCGAATACGATGCCTATGCCTATGCTGGCGGCAGTAGTCGGGAAGTTGCTCCGATGGAAGACGCCGTCTCTGGGTCAGGTGTCTTTGCCGATTCTGCCCAGGCTCCAACCGCCAGTGCCGATTCCGGCGCCTCTGGCATGGATTATTCCGCGACGAATGTTCAGGTGGAAGGCATCGACGAGGCCGATATCATCAAGACCGATGGTGAGAATATCTATGTTCTCGCAAACGATGAGTTGGTCATCTATGCGGCACAGGGCTCAGATACTCACGAGTTGAGCCGGACGCCCCTGACCTCCCTGGGCTACCCCAATGAGTTGTTTGTCGCCGATGACCGCGTGGCGGTCATCACGGGAAGTTACTCCTCTATCATGCCCTTCGATGGCACTGATGAACAGGCTGGCATTCTGTTGGAGCAGAGCAACACGAGTGTCATTCTCTTTGACGTCAGCGATCCTGCACAACCTCAACAGAAGACGGTCCTTGCGCAAAGCGGCAGCTATTCGGCTTCGCGCCTACAGAACGGGGTGCTGTACCTGATCAGTGATTACTGGATAGCGAGCGAGCTTGACCCCGATGATCCTGCCACCTTCGTCCCCCTGATCGTCAGCGGCAGTGAACTCACCCGCCTTGCGCCCGATGATATCTGCATCCTCCCACAGTTCTCGGCGCCCCACTATGCCGTAGCGGCCTCCTACGACTTCGCCACGGGGGAAAAGCTCGATGCTGCCTCGGTGCTGGGAGGAGCATCGACCGTCTATATGAGCCCCGATAACCTTTACGTGACAGACAGCCAGTACACACGCGAGGAGGGCGAGCCGTACACCGACAGCGTCTATACCGTCGTCGAGTATACGGAAAAACAGACGACCCAGATCGTCCGTCTCGCTCTGGATGATGCCGGTGGTCTTACCCTCGCCGCCCAGGCGACGCTGGACGGCAGGCTGCTCAATCAGTTTTCGCTCGATGAGTACGAGGGCAATCTGCGTCTCGCATTGACCCGCGAGGAGTATCAGTATCGCACCTTGACCGATGAGAGCCACGATGTCGAAAGTTACCAATATATTGATCAGGAACCGGTCACCAACTCTCTGATCGTCCTCAGCCCGGAACTCACCTGGCTCGGAGGAATTGAGGGGCTGGCGGAAGACGAGCGTATTTACAGCGTGCGTTTCACCGGGCCTGTCGGCTATATGGTGACCTTTCGTCAGGTTGACCCACTGTTTTCGCTTGATCTTTCTGATCCGACACAGCCTCGTGTTCAGGGCGAGTTGAAGATCCCCGGCTTCAGCACCTATCTCCACCCCTTCAGCGAGGGGCGCCTGCTCGGCATCGGGTATAACGCGGATGAGGGCGTCATGGAAGATGTGAAGTTGAGCATGTACGATATCAGTGATCCCTATGATGTCAGTGAGCTCTTCGCCGAGAGCACGGGCCTCTCGTACAGCGACGCACTCTATGATCATCGAGCAGTGCTTGTTGACAGGGGTCAGAACCTGATTGGCTTTGGTGGCGACTGGTCCTCCAATCAGTATCTGGTCTATGGCTATGACGATGAAGCGGGATTTGTGCAGAGAGCACACCTCGAGCTCGTCACGGATGGAGATGAGTATTGGATTTCAAGCAGACGCGGCCTCTTCATTGGCGAGAATCTCTATGTCTATACCGGGACGCGGTTGGAAGTCTTTAATCTGACGAATTTTGAGAGAATTCTGACGCTTACGATCTTCTGAAAAGAAGAAGTGCGT
>JAIRXA010000059.1 GCA_031268525.1 Coriobacteriales bacterium
GGACGTACACTTCCTCTGGCATCCGTCGGACACCAGGCCCTTCGGTTTCCACAACATACTCGGATCTTACCCAGAATTTCATATTATCATATTTAATTATGAAAATCAGTAAATTCGCAGGGCTCTATTTATCCTAACTTCAGGATAAATATTGGACTGAGCTTATAGGTGCCCTGCCGCATAATGCCTATGCCCTGCGCGAAACGACGCACTGTTGGCAACTGTTGGCAGTCAGTTCGGCAACCTGTTGACGGCCAGACTGATTGGGTGCCAGATGTGTGTGCCAGATGACGTCACCCCCAACCGAGATGCTATACTTATCGTTAACAGTGAGCAATCAAGATACTCGCACAACGGAGAATGAATGAAGTTGTATTTAGATAACTGTTGTTTCAATCGTCCTTTCGACGACCAGAGTATTGTGCGCAACAGGCTTGAGACGGAAGCCAAAATGCATGTTCAAAACCAAATCCAGAAAGGTGTGCATGAGCTTGTCTGGTCGTATATCCTGGAGTACGAGAACAGCGAAAATCCACATCATGACCGACAGACCTCAACTTTGAAGTGGAAGAGCATCGCTGTAACCCATTGTACCCAGACTCAGGCGATTGTGGCCAAGGCCAGGGAGCTGGAATCAAAGGGCATTCGATCGAAAGATGCCCTGCACATATCGTGTGCGCTTAAATCTGAGGCAGATTACCTCTTGACCACTGATGACAAGATGCTGAGCAAAACCATTGAGGGGATAAGGCTCATCAACCCGATTGACTTTGTGAGAGAAGAGGCCAAATATGACGACTGAGGCTGTACTGCGTAGAGAAGGTATGGAAGCCCTGCTTGACAGGCTTGGCAGGGTAGACGCCGAACGCTTCATCACGTCCATCATCCGCGAACCATTCGACTATACGGAATGGCAGCGTAAACTCTTCGATGGCCTTTCCGTCGAAGAGCTGAGCGCAAAAGCCCAAGCCTATTATGAAAATCAGTGAATTCGCAGGGCTCTATTTATCCTAACTTCAGGATAAATATTAAACTGAGCTTATAGGTGCCCTGCCGCATAATGCCTATGCCCTGCGCAGAGCGAAGCGCTGTTGACAGCCTGGTAGCTTGGATGTGCCCATTGAACTCACATGTTATACTTTGAAGCCAGCTGATTAATTGAAGCGAAAGGCGTTTACTTGAGCTCAACGACACGGCAAGAAATAGATTTCAGCGTTTTTCTCTTTCACCATTTGGCCAAGAGTTGGCATAAATCTGTACCAGAGACCTACCAAATCCTTGCAGATACGAATATCTTGGATAGCTATATTATAGGTTGTTATGAATCACTGCATACACTTGGCGCCGAATATCTCATAGATGACATTACGGAGTTCGTTCGCGATAAGGGCATTGCTGTATGAAACTGTATCATGGGTCCAATATCTCAGTCCAGCTTATCTGCTGGAGGACTTATTGATAAATGAGGCAGAGATATTCTTTGACTGACAGTGTCATCAGTGAGCGGGTTGCGTAGGGGGAACCGTTGTGATGACAGTCGCTTTGGCATAAAGAGGCAGGGCACGGGCGACAGCCTTCTCAATCTTCTCCTTCTCAGTCGTCTATGACATCAGTTTTTTGACCAGATTGAGGGCGGACGCACGAATATCGGCGTTCTCGGACGCAGTGCCCTGCATCTTCATTCTATCGCCGATATTCAGCTCGCTTGCAGCGCCTCCCGTAGCTCCCGGTGTGTTAAAGCTGTCGCCGAATGCACTCGGCAATACCACGACCCCTCCATTGCCGGCCTTGACGCTCTCATATACCAGGCTCATGGTGCGCAGTTGCAGGGCGAGCTCGTCTTTGCTATAGACCCGGGCGGCACCGGCGAACATTTCGGAGATGTCCTGTTCGATCTCCGCGAGGATGATGCGAGCGTTGCGCTCGCGCTCCGCCTGCGCTTCCTTGCTCATTGCGTCCTGGAGTTCCTTGGGGATGAGTATATCGCGGATTTCAACACTGATAATGGTCACACCCCAGGCCTCGGTCTTCTGCTCGATGATGCTTTGGAGCTCATGGTCGAGTTGGTCACGACGGGTGGCAAGCTCGGCCAGGGTCAGCGAGCCCACGGCATTGCGCATCGTGGTCTGAGCGATCCAGGAGACAGCGCGCGGATAGTCTTCAACCTCGATGCAGGCTTTTTGCGGATCCCACACCATCCAGAAGAGAACGGCGTCCACATCAACGGGTACCAGGTCGGCAGTCAGGGTCTCTTCGGCCCCAAAGGGGGTAGCCATCGTGCGCTGGTCCACGCGGGCAGCAACAAATTCAATAAGGGGAATGGTGAAAAACAGGCCTGGCCCGGCAATGCGAACCAGACGCCCAAACCGCATGACGACGCAACGCTCCCAGTCCATCGCCACATGAATGATGTTCAGCGACAATAAGGCCAGGAACAGTGCGCTCACAAGCGCGAATATACTCACCGTCTGTTGAACGAGGGCAAAAATACCCAATACCAGCACAGAGACCAGACAGAAGAGCGCCACGATCAGGAGGTAGACACCGTTGCGACTCGCCTTGCGGTTTCCTTTGCTCGTAGACGCCTCCAACGTGAAGTCGTTGCGTATGGTGCGCACCTGTTCGGCTTCGAGAGTCGTGTTCGGTCTCATGGCCTTTTCCTTCATCCTATTCATCCTTTCCCAAACCCAGCCGCTTTCCTATCAAGCTCACGATATCCTGCGTGGTCAGACCGAGCTCCTTCATCTTACTGAGGTATTCGTCGGTGATCAGGTCGGTAGCACTGCCCCCCGCTCCCATTGCCGTATTCTCAAATTCGGTGACAAAGGTACCCTGACCACGGCGCGAAATGATGTAACCATCGCGCTCCAGCCCCTGGTAGACCTTGTTCACGGTGTTGTAGTTGATCTTTAACATGATGGCCATCTTGTGCACCGTGGGCAGCTGGTCGCCCACGGCGTAGTGGCCGGAAGTGATGAGATACACCAGCCGATTGCGCAGCTGCACCCAGACGGGGATGCCACTTTTTTCGTTGATTGTGAAGTCATCCATACTTTGTGCCAATCAGATATCAGGTGGTGACATGGGGGCGGGGAGGATCGGGTAGTGTGGGCGACACAGGCGATCCAGGCGATACGGGGGCGATACGGGAGACACAGGTGATACGGGAGACACAGGTGATACGGGAGACACAGGAGACACAGGAGACACAGGAGACACAGGAGACAGGGTATCTGATCTGCTCAGACCCCATCAGATAAGCGGAGGACCGAGGCCAACGTCAGGGTGCGCCGCCGCCGCCAGAAAGCAGAACCGCAAGGCAAGCGCGCCACCCAGGCAGGCCAGCGCGTAGACCGCCGTTGAGTTCCAGGAGGCATGACCGCGTAAGATGAGCTCCATGCCAAGCGGTAGCAGTAGACCAAGCGCAACGACCCCTCCCCAAAAAGCAAGGGCGTAGTCGCCGTTGAGGAGGCGCGCCGTGCTGGCGGCTGCCGTCTGCGTGCCAAAAGCCATCAACAGCAGATAGCCTGCAAGCACCACGAGTTCGAGTATGAGCAAGGGCAGATGTGCTCTCGTAAGACGGACCGAGGGGCGCAGCGAGAGGCCTTCGGGCTGGCGCAAAAAGCCAATGAGTAAAAGTAAGGCAAAGCCGCAGCTCAACGACGAAAGGACGAAGAGCAGAGGGAGCAGGGGCGAAGCGAGAAAATGCAAGGCACCAAAACTCTGAAAGAGCAAGCCGGTATAAACCATGACGCTTGCGGCTCCAGCGGCCGTTGCCCAGCGGATGGCGATATGCACGGGCTTGGGTGTCGCGGCGGCAAAGCGAAGGCGAACAAGAAGTTGCAGGGCAGACAATGCGAGGAAGGCAACGATGCTCCAGGCGCCCAGAGTCAGTGTGTTCGGGCGGAGATCGGTGACAAAGGACAAGATGCGCTCGGGGCGACCGAGATCAAAAAGGAGAAACACCGTTCCCAAAGCAACAAAAGCGATGCCTGTGAACAAGGCGGGTACCATGAGTACCCGATACTGGCCAAAAAGCCAGGGGCGCCAGTAACGCAGGAAACTATCGAGGAGGAAGACGACGAAAGCCAATCCGCCCCCCGCTCCCGCGAGAAACAGATACCAGACGACATTTTGCGAGAATACAGCTTGGCTGAACATGACGAGAGCATACCATAGACTCATGCCTTACTACGGGCTTGCCTTACTACGGGCTTGCGTGTTGTGTTGAGTTTGGTGTACCACACTGAGCCCTGCACCTGGGTCGCAAAGCCTCGCCTTGTACAGCTCGCGTGTGGGCAAAACCTCTGAGAGGCAAACTCCCAAAATGACCTCTCTTGAATAGCTGTCAATGAGTGAGATAATGTGAATGCGCCTGCGGCGGGACGCGAAACGAGTAAAACAGGCAACGCTGGCGAGCACACAGACATCAGACAAGGTACGCGGTGGGCAACAGGACAGGTCGCATGATGCGGCGGAAAGAGAGGAAATCATGGCGTCATTCCCCGATCCCTTTGCTGGGAGCAATCCTCCCACGATCAGCAAAGCCGATCTCATTCAGGCGGTCAGGCTTGACATCGTTGGCGAGTTAGAGGCAATGTACCTCTATGATGCCCACTCTCAGGCAACCGACGATGTGGTGGCCAAGAAGGTGCTGGCCGATATCCGCGACGAGGAGCGTGAGCATTTTGGCGAACTCGTGACCCTGCTGCGCTATCTGGCGCCTGACGAGTTTGGCCTGTTTCTCGAAGGGCAGGGGGAGGTCGCCGAGATGATCGAGTCTCTGGGGATCGACTACACCGTGCCTGAACATAACTAGCACCTCGTGAGCACTTCTCGGCCGCAAACAAGAGCCCCTGGCAAGTAGGGGCCCTGGACAACAAGAGCCCCGGCAAACAAGAGCCCCGGCAAGTAGGGGCTCTTGTTTGCGAGGGACTTTCATCTGTGGCGCCAGATAGTCACTCCGCATGACAGAGCGCTGTATAGCAGGTTTCATACGTACCTTTGTGATGGCAGTTTTTGCAGACGTCTTGGGCTGTCTCTTCGATGTTTTCCGTGGAGTGCATCTGGTGGCAGTTACCGCAGGTAATGCTTGCGTGAGAGCCACGGCCCCTGTCTTCAAAAATTGGTAATGCATGTGGATTGACTACGTTTTTCTTAACATCGGTCAGTGCGCTTGAGTTAACCGTTGCTTGAACGAAGATCTCGTCTCTGGCATGGCAGTTCGACTCTGTGCACGTGGACTCAGCGACCACCGTCTTGCTCAGTGCGTCTGTTTCCGCGATGCTGGCTATGGTCAATCCCTCATGAACTCCCTGTAAAGCAGCATCGTCAGTATGGCAATCAATGCAGGCCTGGTTGGCGTGCAGGGCCATCGTATACGCAGAATCCGTAGAGGACGCCTGTTGTGCAGCGTGACAGACGGAGCAGTCGCTGTTCGGAGACCAAATGAAGGCTGCTGGCTCAACTTCCGTGGTACCGGTATCGGTCGCGGTGTTGCTCGAGGCAGTTTCTCTGGGCGCGCAGCCGATCGCGGCGAGCATTGCCATACCGACTCCGACAAGCAAGACCAACAACAGCTTCTTAGAGCGCAGGCACGGCAAGTTAGAGCGCAGGCGCGGCAAGACGCCCTCCTTTTCGCTGGCCTCATTGTGAGTCACTGGGCATCCCAGGGCTCAAGAGCGCAGGCATGTCGAGCGGCGATACGGCCCCAGACCATGTTTTCGGCGTTGCCGCCACCGGACAGTCCGTAGGTATGTGCCTGAAAATTGCTGATGCTGCCAGCGCAGTATAGTCGTGGAATGACGGTATCCGCGCCATCCAGAACCTGCGCGAATTCGTTTTTCTTCGGCCCACCCAAGGTGGTGCAGAGACCTGGATAGAGTGCGTAGGCGTAGTAGGGCGGATTATTCACCGCTTGCAATGTCTCCGGAACGCGTCCAAAATCGGTATCTTCACCTGCTGCGCAGAAACTGTTGTAACGTTCGATGGAAGCTTTAAGTTTCTCAACGTCTATCTTGTCGTCGATGAAAGCTGCGGAATCCGCCATATCTGCAACCAGCTCCTCCAGGGTGTTGCCAGTCTTGATCCAGCCCTTCTCCACCTCGGCCATGTTGTCCAGGCTCCAGCCGCCCCAGGCGCCGCACTCTTCAGGCAAGCCGTCCAGCCACATGTTCATCTTGTCGGACTGCGCCTGTGGGCCCAGTGGACCAGCCTCGATGCCCGTTTTGTCGAAGATGACCCAAACCGGAATTTCCTCAAAATCGCAGATGTCGTCGTTGAACCTGGTAACCCTGTGCCAGCCGTTGTGTGGATTGAAGAAGGTTTCGGTCATGAAGCGTTCGCCCAAACGGTTGACGTAGAGGTAGTTGGGGACCGGCACTGACAGCATCGGCGAATACTTATAGGGATTGTTGGGGAAGTTAGCCGAGATATAGCCGACCATCTCCGTCATGTTGCGCAGCTGGGCGCCGACCTTCATCGCCATCTGGTGGCCGTCACCTTCGTTGAACGGCCAGCCGTAGAAACCGCGTGCTGGATAGACCTTGAGGTAGCGAGAGTGCATGTCCTCGTTGAACTCAAAGCCGCCGGTGGAGAGCAGGGTTCCCTTGCGGGCTTTGACAGCATACTTCTTGCTATCGTTGCCCATCAGGGTGTAGCAGCCGACAATCTCCCTGGTTTCAGGGTTTTGAATCAATTCCTCGTCATGGCAATCAAAGACGACTTCAATGCCCAGGTCCGCGCGCGCCTTGTCCAAGATGATCCAGCCGTCAGGGCCATTACCAGAATCAGAGAGTCGTGCGATTTTCATTGCCTTCGCTGTATCCAAATCCGGATACTCGCTGGTGAACCTGAAGCCAGATGCCTGCGAGCCCTCAAGTTCCGTGGAATTGGTACCCCATTTAAGCGCGTACTCCAGATTGCGGCTGGCTTCCGTGGCATAGGCACGAGCGATTTCCTCGGGGACGATGCCTTTGGAGAAGTTCCTGATGTAGGTCACACAGCCCTCAATATCTTCGGTAAAACAGAACTCGCCCATGTTAATGGAAGTGTTGCCCCCTCCACGCACGGGTGCCTTCTCCAGGCATAAGACCTCGGCGTCGCTTTCATCAACCGCAGTCAAAGCGGCCCAAAGCCCTGCGCCACCGTAGCCTATGACCAGAAAGTCGCATTCGTAGTCCCAAGTCGGCGGCAACCAATCTCCATTGGCGGCCGTATTCTTTTCCTCATCTGCTGCGCCGCCGCTACAGGCCGACAGCACAGCTCCGCCAGCGATTCCCGTCGCTACCAGTGACCCACCTTTCAGAAAGTCTCGTCTGCTCAGTTCCTGTCCCATGATTCCTCCTTTTGCAATCTTTGCGGCTTCCATCCCTTGTGGATGGATGTCTACCCGTTTTGCCTTGGCACAATGCCTGCGGCAGCACTCAGGGTATTGAGGTGAGCTTGCCCAGACAATCATCAAAAGAAGCGATTTTTCGAAGCGGCTTTTTAAAAATAGGGGCTACTATCATTTGTTTTAAATGATATTTCGCGATTCAGACGATGCTAAACTAAGTGTGAGGAAGAATGGATATCTTAGACCAAAACCAAACGGCACATCAGGCAACGGCAAAGCCGTTGCTGGCTGTGATTCCGCTTTGTGTGTTCGGCTCTGTTCTGGTGGTAACATGGTTGCCCTTTGCCTCACTTTTTGCTCAGGCTTACCTGAGTAATTCCATCAGGCAAGGTGGTTTTTTGACCTGCGCGCTCTTGTTCCCCTCAGGGATAGTTTTAGGTGCGGCAATGTTCAGCGTCTTGACCTGGTTAAAGCGTCCGGTCTCCGAATCCTCGCTCATACTCTTGAGTATCCTGTCTGCCGCTTGTGGGTTTTCGACTATTGCTGTCAGCATGTTGAATACCAGCCTGCATGAAGCTTTGTGTTTGATTGGGGTTCTTCTGCTCGGGTGCGCCACTGCCCTGTTGTGGTCGTGCTGGGATCAGGTACTCATCAAGCTCGCGAAAGGTAGTCGAGCGGTTGTTGTTGCCTGTGCGGTAACAGCGGCCAGTATCTTGTTTCCTCTCGCCTTTCTCCTCACCTTTGTAAGCGTCACGATCCTATCTGCGCTTGGAACGGCAGTTTCGTTTGCTCTGTTGTTGGCTGTCAGGCGCAAGACTGGTGTCGTTTGTCCCGTCCCCTCACATCATGTGGATACGGCACTGTATGCAAACGCAGCCCGCTCGCTTCTCTATCGCTTTTTCATAGCATCTTTCTGCATAGGACTTGCCTTTGGGATGATGGGGTATCAATTCAGCATAACAACTCATAGTAAAGTTGAGGTGTGTGTTTGGGCCAGCGGTATCGTCGGTGCCGCCATCTTGATCATCTTCCTGTTCGTGGGCTATCTGATAAGCAAGGAGTCGGACAACTGGTTGGCGTTCAAACTCTCGGGGTTCACTGCGATACCGGCGTTTTTTCCGCTTGATCCAGGAACCAGGGGTAGCCTGGTTTTTGCGATATCCGTGACGCTTGTCTCAGCCGTAGTCATCTTTGGCGTACTTTCAATCGTTCGTCTGGAAATATCCAAGATCGTTTTTCACAGGCTTGAGTTCACCGACAGCGTCAGCCACGCTTGCCAATGGTTGGGAGTTTTACTCGGCATTCTCTTTGGAATTGGGTGCAGTACTGTGGGTCACCTCATGCTGTTCAATTCTTCGATGACTATGTGGATCAGTCTGTCTGGACTGCTATCCATCATCTTGGTTGTGATGTCCACCAATGTATTGATACGAAGCGAATCTATTCGCAGTATCCTTTTGGCTTCAGCAGGTTCAGTGCCTGTCAGCCTTGATCTCAACAAGTATAAGTACTATGAAGACGAATACAACATTGTCAGAAACATCGCCTCCAGCAAAGGGCTGACCCAGCGGGAAACCGAAGTTCTCCTTATTTTGGCCAAGGGCAACAACCTCCAAAAAGTACAATCTGAATTATTCATATCGCAGGGTACGGCTACGACGCACCGCAATAACATCTACCGCAAGTTGAATATCCATCGTCGCCAAGAATTGATAGATTATCTTGACAGCTTTCGTTAAAGAGGCCTGTATGGTTTTTGTACGTCACATCCTTGGCAGTCGCTGACAAAAGCCTCTGTCGTCGAGACCCCCACAGCTCAGCCTGCGCCACATTCTCGGCAGTCGCTGACATCCCTGGCAGAATATCCGGCCGACGGAGATCAGTGAAACCTGCGCGAAACACTGCCCACAACGGTCCGTGGTATAGTTGTGGACAGTGTTGTTCGCGGGCCATCAGGGGCGATGACCACACAGGTTCTCACGGAGGTATTCATGGAACTCTCACCAGAGAAGGACTACGTCTTAAAGTCCATTCAGTCCAATGATATCCATTTTATTCGCTTCTGGTTTACCGACGTATTGGGCTCGCTGAAGTCCTTTGCGGTCACGCCCTCTGAAATTGACGGCGCCTTTGAGGAGGGGATGGGCTTTGATGGCTCATCCATTGAAGGCTTCTCCCGTATCCAGGAAAGCGACATGCTGGCCTTTCCGGACGCATCGACCTTTCAGGCCCTGCCCTGGCGGCCCAAGGAAAACGGTGTTGCTCGGATGTTTTGCGATGTGCGAACGCCCGATGGCGAGCCTTTTGAGGGTGACCCGCGCCATGCTCTGAAGCGGATGCTCAAGAAGGCCTCCGACATGGGATTTACGATGAATGTAGGTCCTGAGCTGGAGTTCTTCTACTTCTCCGACCCTACATCCACCACGCCTCTGGATAATGGCGGCTACTTTGACCTTACGCCTCTCGACCTGGCAAGTGACATTCGTCGCGATACGGTGCTCAGCCTCGAGAACATGGGTATTCCCGTGGAGTATTCCCACCATGAGGTGGCGCCTTCGCAGCATGAGATCGATCTGCGCTATGATGATGCGCTTTCGATGGCCGACGCCGTGATGACCTATCGTCTGGTGGTCAAGGAAGTGGCGATGCAGCATGGTGTGTATGCAAGCTTCATGCCCAAGCCGATCTCGGTGCAAAACGGCAATGGTATGCACGTGCACCAGAGCCTGTTTACCGACACAGGGGAGAATGCCTTCTTTGACGCGAGTGATCCTCAGGGCTACAATCTCTCATTTGTCGCGAAGAGCTATATCGCCGGTATACTCAAATACGCGCCTGAGTTCACCGCGGTGACCAATCAGTTTGTCAACTCCTATAAGCGTCTCGTCCCCGGCTTTGAGGCGCCCGTCTACATCACCTGGGCACGACGCAATCGCTCGGCCCTTGTGCGTGTGCCCCTGTACAAACCTGGCAAGGAGCTTGCGACGCGCATCGAGGTGCGCAGTCCCGACCCGGCCTGCAATCCCTATCTTGCCTTCGCCGTAATGCTTGGCGCGGGTTTGGCCGGTATCGAGGAAAAGTTGACACTGCCTGCGGAATTTACCGCAAATGCCTTTGAGCTCAGCTCTGAGGAGCTGGTGGCTCAGGGCGTTAGCACCCTGCCAGATGATCTGGGGAGCGCCATCGACCTGCTGGAGGGCTCAAAACTGATGCACGAGATACTGGGTCCACATATCCACAGCTACTTCGTGCGCAACAAGCGTGCAGAGTGGGCGGCCTATCGCTCCCATGTGACCGACTGGGAAGTCGACCGCTACCTGGCCATACTGTAGGCCTTGGGTCGCGTTTCCCATGAGCATTCAACTCGGTAGTGGCTCCCCGATTTTCTCTACAGCTCCCTGGCTCACAATCATTGTGGGCCATTATGGTGTGGGTAAGACCAATCTGTCGCTCAATATCGCGCGTGATCTTCGTGCGCTCGGCAACAAGGTAACGCTGATCGATCTCGATATCGTCAATCCCTATTTTCGCTCGACCGATAATCGAGATTTTGTGGAGCAGCGCGGGATCAGGCTCCTCGGGCCCGTGCACGGTGCGACGAATCTCGATACGCCCTCGCTGCCACCGGGCATCAACGAGGCCTTGTCGGCAGCAGGGGAGGGCCATGCGGTGATCGTTGATGTTGGCGGCGATCCGGATGGCGCGCGCGCCCTCGGTCGCTATGCGGCGCATATCAAGGCGCTGCCGCATCGGATGGTCGATGTTGTGAACTTCTCACGACCCGAGATGGCCAGCGTGAAAGATAACCTTGAACTGCTCAGCGCCACGGAGCTTACCAGCGGACTTGCGCACACCGAGATTGTGGGCAACACACATCTCAAGAACCTCACGACCGCTGAGCTCATCCTTGCCTCGGTGGCCCCAACCATCGAGTTCTCGCAACAGGCGCATCTGCCTCTGGCGGGCATCACCGCGCCGCGTGCGCTCGTCGCCGAACTTGAGGCTCTGCTTGCTGCCGATATCGCTACGATTGGCGTTCCGGTCTATCCTGTAGACGTCATTGTCGGTACCTCATGGGAGGATCTGACGACATGAATCTCTCCAAATCGCGCTACACGAAGGGCATGCAGTGCCCAAAGATGCTTTGGATGGACGAGCATCGCCGGGAGCTGTTTGACGAGACGGTCTACAATCAGGCGGTGCTTGCGACGGGCAACGCGGTTGGCGACCTTGCGATGGGCTTCTTTGGGGAATATGTGGAGGTACCCTTTGACGCGCGCAACTTTAAGGGCATGGCTGCACGTACCCGGGAGCTGTTGGCTGCCAAAACTCCGGTGATCTGCGAGGCAACCTTCACCTTCAGTGGCAATCTCTGCATGGTTGATATCCTCGTGCGCGAGGAGGAGACGGGTG
>JAIRXA010000077.1 GCA_031268525.1 Coriobacteriales bacterium
TGCGCGCCGAGATCGACCACAATACCTACCTCTACTATGCCCTCGACGCGCCCGAGATCAGCGACGAGGCCTTCGATTCCCTGCTGCATGAACTCATCGAGCTGGAACATCGTTATCCGGAGATGGTCGTGTCGACCTCGCCTACCCAGCGAGTGGGCGGTTTTGTAGCCGCACAGGTCTTTGAGCCCGTTACCCACGCTACGAGGATGTATTCTCTGGATAATGCCATGAGCCAAGAGGAGCTCGATGCCTGGCTTGAGCGCACGGCTCAGTCACTGGGCGCCGAGGTGATGGCAGGCAGGCTCAGCTACGTCTGCGAACTCAAGATAGACGGCTCGTCGCTGGCTCTGACCTATCACGACGGGCAGCTTCTTCGTGCCGCCACGCGTGGCGATGGCACGACAGGCGAAGACGTGACCGCCAATGCCCGAACGGTGCGCGACATTCCCCTGAGCCTGCGCAGCTCCATCACCGACGCCATCGAGGTGCGCGGCGAGGTATTCATGCCCAAAAGCAGCTTTGAGGCGCTCAATCGGCTCACCGAAACGGAAAACGCGGATCGTCGACGCGAATACCTCGACAAGGGCAAACAGCCGCCCAAGGATAGTGCCCTGTTCGCCAATCCTCGTAATGCTGCCGCGGGCTCGCTGCGTCAGAAGGATCCTCGTGTCACGGCGGAGCGGGATCTGGCGAGTTTTATCTACGCCACTGCCGACGATACCGCGCTGCCCGTCGCGAGCCAATGGGAGCTCTTGGCGTGGCTGCGACAGGCGGGTTTTCATGTAAACCCGAACATCGCGCTCTGCTCTACTGCCGACGAAGTGCAATCATTTTGCAATCACTCCCTGGAACAGCGAGCCGCCCTGCCCTATGACATCGACGGCGTTGTCATCAAAGTAAACGACTTCTCCCTGCAACGACAACTGGGCGCGACGGCAAAGGCGCCCCGTTGGGCCATCGCCTTCAAGTTTCCGCCCGAGGAGAAGACCACCGTCTTGCGGCGAATCGTCGTGCAGGTGGGACGTACCGGCGTCCTCACGCCGGTTGCGGAGTTCGATCCGGTTCTGGTCGCCGGTTCCGTGGTTGCCCGTGCGACCCTGCACAACCTCGACGAGGTACATCGTAAGGACGTGCGTGTTGGTGACACCATCATCATCCGCAAGGCCGGCGACGTAATCCCCGAGGTTCTGGGGGCTCTGCCTGCCCTGCGTCCCGCAGATGCTCAGGTTTGGGAGATGCCCGCGACCTGTCCGTCCTGTGCATCGCCGGTCTTTCGCGATGAGGATGGTGTCGCCATCCGCTGCGACAGTGCCGAGTGTCCCGCACAACGTCTGGAGCGTTTGAGCCACTGGGTCAGCAGGGGCGCGCTTGACATCGACGGTCTTGGCCCGCGTACCATCGAGCAGCTGGTGGAGGGTGGCTTGCTCACCGATGTGGCGGGTTTCTATCGCCTCACGGCCGAACAGTTGGCTCTGTTGCCCACCGGTGAAGAGAAGTACGTGCGCTCAAGGACGCCAGAGCGACGCGAGGAGATGGGCGATTACGAGAAAGAACCCGTGTTGCTGGGGCCGGTGGTGGCTGCGAAGGTGGCAGAGCAGATCGAGGCGAGCAAAACCCGCCCCTTTGCCCGTGTGCTCTTTGGTCTGGGTATCCGCACCGTCGGCAAGTCGGTCGCCGAGCTGATCTGTCGGCGTTTTTCGAACATCGACCAGCTGATGGCGGCCACGGTGGAGGAGCTGACTGCGATTGATGGTGTGGGACCGGTGATTGCCTGCACGATTGTGCAGTTCTTCTCCACGCCTGATAACCGTCGCCTGATTGAGGACTTGCGAGTAGCCGGATTGACCCTGGTGCAGGATAGGAGCGACGAGCCACCGCAAACCCTGTCCGGATTGACCTTTGTGATCACGGGTTCGCTGGAGAGCATGAGCCGTGATCAGGCCGAAGCCGAGCTCAAGCGCTATGGCGCTCAGGCAGCGGGCTCGGTGTCGAAGAAGACCTCCTACGTGGTTGCTGGTCCGGGGGCCGGTTCCAAGTTGACCAAGGCCACCGAGCTGGGGATACCGGTTCTCGACGAGGCCGCACTGCTGAAGCTCATTCAGACCGGCAAAGTTCCTGCCTGACAGGGCCCTCTGCCCGTCGCCATCGCAGACATCTGCAGAAGTTCCGCTCCATAAATCTAAGTCTCCCGCACTAAAATTACAGTTTCGTTACAAGAAGGCCCGCCCGCCAGCTGCCCGCTTGTAATCGCTCTGAGTTGAGGTATCATACCCAACCGTTGGCACTCCAACCCTGAGAGTGCCAGCAAAAGACAGAATGCTAGAAACCAGCAGGTAAAACAGGTAGTACGGGTATTCGTGACAAAAGGAGGTCATGGTACATGAGTCTCAAACCATTGGGTGATCGCGTCATCGTCAAACAGGACGAGGCGGAGACCACCACCGCATCGGGCATCGTGCTCGCATCCAGTGCCCAGGAGAAGCCACAGCGCGGTACCGTCGTCGCCGTTGGCGAGGGCAAGTTGGACAATAACGGCAATCTGGTGAAGCCGGGCGTCAAGAAGGGTGATAGCGTCATCTATAGCAAGTATGGTGGTACCGAGGTCAAGGTTGATGGCGAAGAGCTCATCATCCTGCGCGCCGACGACATCTATGCGGTATTCGCTTAAAGCCTCGTGAGAACAGGGAGATTAACATGGCAAAAGATATCAAATATAACGAGGCGGCCCGCGGTACGCTGGCTGCCGGAGTGACCAAACTGGCCGACGCCGTTAAGGTAACACTGGGCCCCAAGGGTCGTTACGTGGCACTTGAGCGCTCCTACGGTGCGCCGCTGATCACCAACGATGGCGTGACGGTCGCCAAGGAGATCGAGCTTGAGGACAAGGTTGAGAACATGGGCGCCCAGCTGGTACGCGAGGTCGCTGTGAAGACCAACGATGTTGCCGGCGATGGAACCACCACCGCCACCCTGCTGGCTCAGGTCATCGTTAACGAGGGACTGCGTAACGTCACCGCCGGCGCCAATCCGCTGGCCATCCGTCGCGGTATTGAGAAGGCCACCGAGGCCGTTGTCGAGAGCATCAAAAAGACTGCCAAGCCGGTTCGCGACCAGCAGCAGATCGCCAATGTAGGCTCTATCTCGGCAGGCGATGAGGTCATCGGCGCCAAGATCGCCGAGGCCATGGACGTCGTTGGCAAGGATGGCGTCATCACGGTCGAGGAGTCGCAGACCTTCGGCATCGACATCGAAACCGTCGAGGGTATGCAGTTTGACAAGGGCTACATCTCGCCCTACATGGCCACCGACATGCAGCGCATGGAAGCCGACCTCAAAGACCCCTACATCCTGATCACCTCCCAGAAGATATC
>JAIRXA010000083.1 GCA_031268525.1 Coriobacteriales bacterium
ATTGCCTCCGAATCGATTGCGGGCGAGAAGGAACGCGGTACCTTTGCCACGATGCTGATCACGCCCCTCAAACGCTGGGAGTTGGCCCTTGGCAAGATCGTCTCCATCTCGATCATCGCGCTGCTCTCAGGGCTTTCGTCCTTCGTTGGCGTGATGCTCTCCCTGCCGCGGATGATGGGAAGCGCCGAGGGTATGGACGCCTCAATCTATACCTTTGGCGACTACGCTCTGCTTCTGGCCATCGTGCTCTCGACGGTTCTGCTCTTCGTCGGATTGATCTCGGTGATCAGCGCGTTTGCCCGCACCATCAAGGAGGCCGCGCAGCTGCTCAGCCCTCTGATGATCGTCGTCATGCTGATAACGGTGCTCGGGGGCTTCATGGGTACAAGCGCTTCTGACAACCTCCTGTTGTATCTGGTACCGGTCTATAACAGCGTCCAATGTCTGGTCGGGGTGTTCTCCTTCTCCAGCAGTGTACTGCCTGCGCTTTTGACGGTCGGGAGCAACCTTGTGTTCACCGGCGTCTGCATCATCGCTCTGACCCGGATGTTTGGCTCCGAGCGCATCATATTTTCGCGCTGAGCAACACGTCAGGCCGCGCTGCCGTTCCCTTTGGTCCCCAGTGTTCTTCGTAGGGACGGACTCTGACCGCCTGGTGTTTTTTGTAGGGGCGGACTTCGTCCGCCCGCGTGGGTAGAGATGATTTTCGTGCTCAGACGGGCGGACTGATGTCCGCCCCTACATCTTGCAGAACCTGCGAACCCATGGCTGTCAAAAGGTGTACTTTTTGACAATCGCAAAAATGTCAAGGAGACGCTTTCCCTCGATTCTCCCGTATAGAAGCAGTCCAACAAAACAGCAGGTAGTGCTGGTGATTGGCATGTGCCTATGACTCAACGGTCATTCTGAGGCAGTGCCAAAGCAAAAACCAAAAAGTACACCTTTTGATACGCTTCAAGAGAGGGAGAAATCCCTGCTCAGCAGGCGACGACAGGAGGGGCGTTTATGTATTGCGCCAAGTGTGGGCTACCGATCAAAGACAATGTGCGGTTTTGTGCCGGATGCGGGGCGCCGGTTGAGCATGAGGCGACCGTGTCGCTACCTGCCGTCGCTCAGGCTTCTCAGACAGTCCGGCCTGCGCCGACATCCGTCTCGCGTCCGCAGGCGTCGCGAAGAAAGGCCGTCCCCTTCGCCATCATTGCTGCCGTCGTGATCGTGCTTGCAGGAGCGGTCACCTTGGTGCTCCTTGATCCCTTCTCATGGTTTGGCAACAGACAGACGGCGGGCGCAGCCACCACAGATGAGTTAGTCCTTACCTACAGCGCGGCAATTGCCAAAGAGACGCAGAATAACATGGAGATGTACGGTGACGAAGTAGCAAGAATAGACGGCACCGTTTTTGACTCCGGCTCGATTCCCAACTTTGATTCCTCACGCCTCAATTTGGCCGTTTTGATAGAGCTAGACTTCGCCGCCCTGGTTTCTGACCATCTATCGGCGGAGATGAGTAGCGATGATTTTTCTGAGGGATTCAAAGAATTGATGGGGGGCCGGTGGGCGGGTGCGGTGATGGGAATAATACCCTCGATACTGTTGCAGGGTCCCTACTCTTACACCCCACAAATGATGAACCAAAGTAGCTCCTTTTCAGTAACCCACATTGAAGAAGCGCCTTCCATCTCAGGCAATTATATCGTACTCATGGGCTATGAGGACGCAACGGTGGTTATACGCTGTACCGCTGTCGATGATTATCTGGTCTGCCAAGGTTCTTGGATTATCCCAGATGTCTCTGCTGAGAATCTCTTCGCGGATGTCGTCGAATACCTTGAATCCGAATGGTACGGGGATCTCGAACGATATTCCCGTGTGTTCACTTCCTCTGAGCTTGAGGACATGATCAAAAACTGACAGCGAGTAGCTTGACAGAAGTTGAAGTTGACGTCGAGATGTCAACGTATAACCTGAACCAGTAAGAACAGCTATGTGCTGCCAGGTGTTTTGTTCTTCTCTATTATCCTATTATCGCGGCATTGCCGTTGACGGTCACCCCAAAGACATAGACCAGCTACCGTGCGCTGATTCGCCGCTGAGATTCCCCAGAGAATCGTTTACATTCTGCGCCAGAACAGCTACTATTACGATGGTGTCAGCGAGCGGGGAGTATG
Source organism: Coriobacteriales bacterium (assembly GCA_031268525.1). Taxonomy (GTDB): domain Bacteria; phylum Actinomycetota; class Coriobacteriia; order Coriobacteriales; family UBA8131; genus JAIRXA01. Next base: position 2,169 of record JAIRXA010000083.1, read on the forward strand.
AAAGCTCCCTTGTCGACAAACAATGAAATGAAGCCTAACTCCACCAAGCACGACAATGGCTCAATGACCCAAAGGTTTCGCCACAGATGAATAGATGATCGTATGCAGTGTTCTGCATAATGTCCGTGCAAGGGGATGGGTTGGTGGACAGGTTCGGTTCTGCCTGGATGCGCAAGCTGGCATCCGTGGTACCCTTGGTGCTATCGGCGCTGCTCGTCATGAGTGCCGTGCCGATAGTGGGCGCAGCTGTAGCTGGTAGCAGTGATGATGGAGGAGTCGACGAGTTCTCGGAAAACTCGATCGCGATCCCCTCGGACGACTCGACGTCCGCCTTCACAGAAGAGGCGGGTCCTTCCTTCGTTCTGAATACCTTTGCGGATACGGACCTTACGAAGCTCATCAGTTACCGGGTTGCCTTTCAGGTCTTTGATAACGACGTGGGCGACTACATCGATATACCCTCCGGTTATTTCTTTAAGAACAGCCTCACCAAGGCTGATTATCGCATCGCTGTCGACTGGTCGCTGCTGCCTGGAGTTATTCTTACGCAGGGCTCGGGTTTCCGCATCCCCATCATCTTTGAGGGTAGTCCGGTGCTGTTTGGGCCCGTCGATTCCAGCTACGTTCTTTCGGGGGCCGATGGCGAGAGGATCGGTAGCCTCGTCTTTGCGCATGCCGACGAAAACGGGATGCCGACTTCGGCCAGTCTGGAAACGGTTCCCGGAACCAACTACGTCATTGCCGCAGACTTCACCAGCGGCAGCCTGAGCGACCTGAACAATATCCGGGGTAATCTTCATCTCGATATCGAGTTTTATCCACAACAGTCAACCGAACAGGATGAGTTTCGCTGGGTGTCGAATTCAAACGTCGTTGTTGGCAAGGCTGAGCCCCCCTTTATTCCGCCAACGGATTCGCCGGGTGGGTGGAGCGATAAAGAGGATTTTGACAAGCGTATGGAAATCGATGGCTCGGGAACCATCATCTATAACGTACTCCAGATCAACGAGTATCGCGAGACTTTCGCCACCTATGGCGATGAGGTGAAACTCACCGACACGCTTGGCCCGGGTCTGACCCTCACACCGCTCCGTGCGCGCTCTCGTACCGACGGCAGCGCCGATATCAGTACCATGCAGGGCGTCGATTACACCCGCGGCATCTTTGGCGCTACGCTCGATGACGCCGCAGGGGCGCCCGGTTACTTCAAGTTGCTCTCCGTTGACTGGGAGCGTGCCTATGCGATGCTGTATGCCGTGCAGGTGGGGCAGGGTCGTTCCTCTCTGGCGGGCTACGCGTTGCCCGATCCTGACACCATTCGCAACCTTGAGAGCAAGCAGGCGATCCAGTACCTCGACTACGTGCGTGCCCTGGTCTGGCATCTGGCCAACGAGGCCTGGGGCGGCGATGAACTCAGCCAGATTCAGGGGGCGGCGATGCTTGGTGAGGCGGGCAGTTTTGGCTACCTGAACAGCTCGCTCGACCCCGCCTTCGTCGCATGGCGTGGCGTACATGGCGGCTTCTCGACCTATGAGGACGTACTGGCGTATTTCCTCGAGCCTCTGACGACCGAGGAGATCAACAGCATCAGCATTTCGGGGAGTGGCTTTTCTCTCAATCTCAGGAACGAGGCACTTTCGGGACGTTCTCTCTTTGTCAGCTATCTGACGGATATCGCCGTGCCTGATCAGGCGAGCTTTACCAATGGCGCGACCATCGACTGGAAGGGAGAACCAAGAAGCACGACGGAGACGATAAAGAATATCACGGGCGGCGGCAGTGCGTCCGGCGATGTGAACCGCCTCACGATCCACAAGCTCGATCCCGATGGTAATCCCGTGTCCGGTGCGCGCTTTGAGGTAGCGATCTATGCAGCGGATGACCCCGATTTCAAGGGCGAGCCCCTCTTCGTCCAGGACTTACTGCTGGAGGGCGCACAGGCCTCGGCACGAACCGACTATCTCGGCGAGTATACGTCTGCCGACTTCATCGTCATCACCGAGATCGCCCCACCCACTGGTTATCTGCCCATCCCCGGCGAACGTGTCGTCATGCACATCGATCCAGCCCATTCCTACGCGGTCACCTCGATCTCTCCCGAGCCCCTTGACGCGAGCAATCCTCAGGGTGCCACCTGGCTCGAGGTCACGAGCTCGCCTTCCGGCAACATCCAGCTCTACCTCAACGATCAGCTCCTGCCCTATGATGCGGCGCTGCGTAAATGGGTTTCGGCAGTGGACGGTGTCGCCGTGGACGTCTCGGACGCTCTGGCGGGCCACCCCTCGCAGCCCGTAGAAACCGCGCCCGGCAGTCTCGTCACCTTCACCATCCGTGTTTTTAACCAGTGCAGCTATCCGCTCATCACACCACTGATCAGCGACTACCCTCCTGAGCTGCTGGTATGGGATGAGACGATCGCCGATACTTTGAACCCTGGCTGGACCTGGCATGACCCTGCTGTCCCGGGCGCCGCAGACGACCCCCACACGAATCAGCTCACCTACGACTGGAGTGACCTGGAGGATGGTGCTCCGGTGCTTATGCCTACCACGAGCACCGAGCAGGGGGTCTACAGCGAAGGCTCCTTTGTTGATATCGAGCTGACCTTGCGCGTGTCGACGGACCTCACCGACAGCCGCGTGCTGACCAACATTGCTGAGATCAGCGAGCTGGCAAACGAAGATGGTGATCTGGTTGCCGACATTGATTCCACTCCTGACAGCGATTCTGCCAATGAGTCTTCGATGGTCGACAACGAGATCGATAATGCCGATGACGATGAGGACGACAGCGACTTCGCGCAGGTCTGGGTACAGCTCGGCATCGGCTGTGAGGTGGATAAGGATACGATCCGGCGGACCTCGGCGGCCTATGTCAGCCTGCCGGGTCAGGAGGGTTTTGACAACGTGGGACGGGAGGATGAGCGCTTCCGCTACGATATCGATTTCCGATCCACCTCCAATGTGCCTGCCGAGGAGTTTATCGTTGATGACCCCCTGGAGAATATCGGTACGCTTGATCAGGTGCGCCTGCAGGAGTTGTGGACTCCTGCGACCTGGGGCGATCTGGACGGGGTCTACAATGTCTGGTACCAGACCAACCTCACCGATCCGCGCTATGACTATGAACCGGGTGTGACCTTAAGCCCCCATCCCGCTACTCCCGCCTTCCCAAACACCGGCTATCGACTTTGGGTGCACTATAATGACAGTAGTTTCTGGTCAGAGGTTGATACCTATCGTACCTATCGACATCATCTCACGGTCGCAGATCTTGACCTGCGAGAAGGGGAATACATCACGGCTCTCCGTTTTGAGTATGGGTCGGTGGCTGTCGGCTTTACCTCAAAGAACTATTCTGACCTCAGCCTCAATGGCGAGCATCGCGCCAGCGATGGCTCGGTCGCCCTGCCGTCAATAAACGCCGGCGCTTTGAGGCTTTTGGTAAATGAGGTGTCGCAGGACCGTCTTGCATTGCAGGGCGATCTCGTGTCGCAGTCGGGCGCCACGCCGCAGAGCGGCATCACGGCTCAGGCAGGCGGCATCACGGTTGATGGCGAGCTCGACTGGACGCCCAACCCGACGCGTTCTGACTATGCGCTCGGCGCATGCGAGGCCACAGGTCTCCGGCCCGCTTCCTATCTGGTTTCGGCTGCGCGAGAGATGACCGATGAGGACATCGTCTCCTCGGCGAGCGCGCGTATTGCGCTCGGAGAGATGCGCGATACCGATTTTGATGCGGTGCTGACTCGTGAGATAGCGACTTTTCGCCAAAGCGGTGCCGATCCCCTCCCACTCTTTGGCCTGACTACCAGCGCAAGTGAGGTATCCACGGGCGCAGGAGCAGGGCACGACGGACGCTCTGCTCTGCCCATCACCGGCGATGCGCTGGCAGGGATGGTTGTGGGGATCGTTGCCCTGGTAGGAACCCTTGTCGCCGCGATCATGTGCAGGCTCCGAGGGCGGATGCGTGTTTTTTCCGCCAGACGACTCAGGCTCCTGTTCGGCGGTGGCGTGCGCGCCGATCTCTCCACACAGCGCAGTACGGCGGGCGCTCACCGTGTAGTCATCGTGCTCGCTGTCGCCGCCATCGCTGGCCTTCTCCTTACCGTACCCGGCGCGCTCTCCAACGCTTTCGCGACCACGTCTGATCCAGTCGCCGTGCGCGGTCAGGACGATCGTCTGGCCATCGAATATCGCTATCTTGATAGCGCGGTGCCCACCATCCCCGAATACATCACGCAGTTCGGGCGCGATTATCGTTTGGTTGCTCAGGAAGTTCCGGTGCTGGAAGGTAGCTTGCCGCTCACGCGCACCTACGAATACCGCGTCTATGGAGCCCTGCCTGCCGAACGCCTCGCGGAAGCCGAAGGGCTCCCGGATGTCAGTATCGCGTCTGTCGATGTGGTTCATAAGGTTCCTGTGGACAGAACCGAGGTCATTACGGATCTGCCGACCAATGATGTCGAATTGTTGCCAACGAGCAAGATATTTGCCGTGTCTTCCGCCTCACCTGCAGGCGGTACCGTCTCCCTTGCGTTGCAGCGCGCAGGCGTATCCTACGAGGTCACGAGCTATGAAGATGAGGAAGGACGCCTGCCTGCCACCTATGCTGCAACAGTGGTGTATCGCGGCATGGAGAGCTATGAGGACTTCGGCTACTATCGCGTAGAGTCGATCTACCACACCGACGAGGCGGTTGGTGAGGCCGACAGCTGGGTCATCGTCGCCTGGTACGAGCCCGTAGACGATGCCGATGCGAATGGCTTGGCAGAGCTTGCCGACCCCGCCATACCTTTGGGCGCCTCGGCGGACGAGGCGGGCAAAGCAGATGGCGAAGACGAACAGAGCGACGGAACATCATCGGGAAGCAGGGACCCGCAAGATCTGGACGAGACAACAACCCCTCTCTCTGCACCCCTGTCTGCCAGACAGCAGGTCTTTGTCTTTGACACACTGCCCTTCGTGGCGCTCGCTTTCCTTTCGCTGGCGATCATTCTGTTCGTCACCGTCCTTATTCGCCGCCATCTTCGCCGCGCCAGATAGAATCCCTTGTCGATAGGGGCGGACACTCAGAAAACCTCTCGACAGAGTGAGCGTGCCATCTCAAAGTGAAAATTCGTCACAGATTTTCACTTTCAGGTGGCACTGTGCTTGAATGCGTCGAGGGTGCTTCAGCTCAAATCCACTCAAATCCACTCAAATCCGCCTGAAGCTGAGCTCCATTCTCCAGCCTCCGCAAGCGCGTCGTCGTATGCTATAGTTGCCCAAGCAGTGATCCCCGCATCGTATGACCCGGAAGGGATGGGTATCCTTGTCTGACTTCAGCTATCAACGTGCACTGCT
>JAIRXA010000122.1 GCA_031268525.1 Coriobacteriales bacterium
AAAGAAGGGGGGGGGGGGGCAAAAATATGCCCTTCTTATCCAGGTCGTAGCTTTCGCGGCGACCCTTGTTTGTATCCGAGCATTGAGTGCCATCGGCATCTGGGGCGGTTTGCGGACGAACTTCACCGGCATGACCGAGCTGTCCATCATCGAGCTCCTTATCATCAGTGCAGCCATTCTTCTGCTGACCTTTCTGGTCTTCGCCTTACCGGGCAAGCGTCTGCCAATCCCCCTGTGTTGCGTCATCGGACTGGCAGCCATCCTCATCGCACTCCAGATACTGGCCTTATCAAACGAATTTCAGTTTGGGCGTAGCTTTGATGCGATCACCACTGCCGCGGAGCTTTTCTCCCATCTGGCGTATTGGATGATCATCATCGAATGCGTGCGTCGGGTGGATACGCCGCCATTTCGTATAGCCGGCATAGCCTTTATGGCGGCCGCAACCTTCTCCCTGCTCTGGGAGCACCTTGTGCGACCTTTGCCACTCGCAACAAGCAGCCTTGTCATGATTGTCGTGTACGTCCTGCTTACAAGCGCAATGCTCCTGTCCTTTGTTAACGGCTCATTGCTGCGCGGGACATCTCAGGCTGTTCCTCTGGAGACCCGAGAGCGGGAAGAATACCTCACATTCGCTCAACATTGGAGCCTCACCCCTCGTGAGACCGAGCTGTTCATTTTACTCATGCAGGGGTATAAGCGAGTCGACATCGGTCAACGCTGCGGGCTTTCCGAGGGGACGGTCAAGACGCATATCACCAACATCTACAAGAAGTTGGATATTCACTCAAAACGTGAGCTGCATCAGGTCTTCGAACAGAGCAGGCTGCTCACGGCATCGCAGCGCACCGAAGGTGACGAGTAGACCGTTCTGCAAATAAGCGTGCTACAGAACAGTCATATTTTCTAGGCGCTCGCCCGAGTCTGCTTCTTGCGGTTGCTGCTGCGGTAGACGATGGTCGGAGGCTGCTCGCCACGCACCGCCTCGGCCGTGACGACGACTTCGACGATGGTGTCATTGCCTGGCAGATCGTACATCGTTTCCAGAAGTACGCGCTCACAGATCGAACGCAGACCGCGGGCACCCGTACCGTGGGCAACCGCCTCGGCGGCAATGGCCTTGAGCGCACTGTCGGTGAAGGTCAGCTGGGCATCCTCAAAAGCGAACATGCGAACATACTGCTTTACGAGTGCATTCTTCGGCTCGGTGAGGATATGGACAAGATCCTCCTCAGACAGTTCGTCCACACTGCAGATCACGGGAATTCGACCGATAAACTCAGGGATCATGCCGTAACGATTCAGATCCTCCGGCAGGGCCTTGGCGAGTATCTCGGAAGATTGCTGGCTGTGTGGTTTCTTGATCTCTGCCGCAAAACCGACGCCTTTCTTACCGATGCGCTCGGAGATGATCTTGTCCAGACCAACGAAGGCGCCACCCAAAATGAAGAGGATATTCGTCGTATCGATCTTCAGCAGCTCCTGCTGGGGATGCTTGCGACCCCCTTGCGGAGGGACCGACGCTTCGGTGCCCTCGATGATTTTCAGAAGCGCCTGCTGAACGCCTTCGCCTGAAACATCGCGTGTGATGGAGAGGTTTTCTGCCTTGCGGGCCACCTTGTCAATCTCATCGATGTAGATGATGCCGATCTCTGCTGCTTCGATCTCCATATCGGCAGCAGTGATGAGTTTGAGCAGGATGTTCTCCACGTCCTCACCCACGTAACCAGCTTCAGTGAGCGCTGTTGCGTCGGCGATGGCAAAGGGGACCTGAAGGATGCGAGCAAGGGTCTGCGCCAACAGAGTCTTGCCGCAACCGGTTGGCCCAAGCAGCAGGATATTGCTTTTGGAAAGCTCAACCTCACCATCATCGGCATTCACACCAAGTGCCACGCGCTTGTAGTGGTTGTAAACCGCCACGGACAGAGCCTTTTTGGCGCGCTCCTGACCGATGACATAATTGGAAAGCTCCTCATAGATCGCCGAGGGGATGGGCAGATTATCCAAGAGTGGAGCACCGGTTTCCTCGGCAGACTCGTCCTCTTCGTCTCGCAGATCATGGGCGACGATGGCGTCACACAGTTCTACACATTCATCACAGATGAAGACGCCTGGGCCGGCAATAATCTTGCGCACCATGTTCTGAGACTTGCCACAGAAACTGCAACGCACCTCATCAAAGCCGTCAAAGCCATCAAAGCCGCCGCCCGAGCCGCCAGGGCCAGGGCCGTCGAATCCGTCAAAGCCACCGGTGTCAGAGCCGAAGCCATAGGTCGTCGTACGTCGAGCCACTAGGATTCCTTCTTCGCGATCTCACGGGAGTAGAATATCTCATCCACAAGGCCATATTCCTTGGCCGCCTCTGCGGTCATGAAATTATCGCGCTCGGTGTCGTCGTGGACGCGTTCCAGCGGTTGGCCGGTGAGCTCGGCGAGTATCTGGTTGAGGCGCTCGCGGATAAACAGTATCTCGCGGGCCATGATCTCAATTTCAGTCTGTTGACCCTGTGCGCCCCCGGAGGGCTGGTGGATCATGATACGCGAGTTTGGCAAAGCATACCGCTTGCCTTTGGCGCCCGCGGCAAGCAGGACAGCTGCCATCGAAGCACATTGGCCGATACAGATGGTGGAGACGTCGCACTTGATGAACTGCATCGTGTCATAGATCGCCATACCAGCGGTAATCACGCCACCCGGCGAGTTGATGTACAGGGAGATGTCCTTTTCGGGGTCGTCGCTTTCCAGATGGAGCAGCTGGGCGACAACGGTGTTGGCAACATGATCGTCAATCGCATCGCCCAGAAAAACGATGCGATCATTGAGCAGGCGGGAATAGATGTCAAACGAACGCTCTCCGCGCGGCGATTGCTCGATGACATAGGGAATAAGCTGTGAATGTACCGGTTCATGTGCCATGATGACTCCCTAATCTTTCTCGGTGATCTCAGTCTTTTTTACGGAAGATTCCTCGACCGCGGTCTTCTTTGTTGCGGGCTTTTTCTTGGGCGCTTCCCCAGAAGTCTTCTTCTCAGAATCTTTTGTAGTAGCAGCCTTCTTCGCGGCAGTCTTTTTCGGCGTAGGCTCCTTTGCGGCGGATTTCGTTGCGGGCTTGGTGCCCGGCTCAAAGACCTCAGCACTTTCGCGAGCAGAAGCGGCGGCCTTGGAGCGTAGTATCTGTTCACGGACTTCGGAGAGACGTCCATTGGACTTCCACTGGGCAAAGAGATCTGCTGGATCGTCCGCACCGCTCTTCTCAAATTCCGCAACAATCTCTTCTTCGGTCACGACGATGCCCAGATGGCGAGCCAAGGCATCGAGAGCCAACTCCTGAAGCGTGATCTCAAGGGCCTGTTTGTGAGCGTCTTCGCGAAATTGTTCCGACGTGATGTTTGCGTTCGCCAAAAATGTGTCAAAACCCATACCCTGACGCTGGAGCGAGGCAAAGAAATCTCGATAGATATCCTGCTCATTGACAGCGATCAGTTCGGCGGGGGGTTCGCCTTCCATCTGAACGCGAGCGGCGAGTCCCTCGGTGAGCAGGCGATCACGCAGGCGAGGTATCTCGCGCTCCTTCTGCTGGCGGATAGTCTCGGCAATGCGCGCACGAAAGTCTGCAAGGTTTTCGAACTCGAGAGTATCCTTGACCCAGGCATCGGTCAGCTCGGGCAGACGCTTCTCCTCGATGGCCTTGATCGTCACCTTGACGTGGATATTTTCGGCAACACCCGTAAAACCGAGCTCGCCTTCACCGTACTGGTAGTCAAACTCGGCGGGCGCACCGATCTCAAGTCCGATGAAGTTCTCATCAAAAGAGGCGGGCATGGCGCCGCTGCCCAGGCTGTAGGGAACGTTCTCCCCGGTCAGAGCCTCAATGGGCTGACCATCGGCAGTCGTCTCAAGCTCGGCATAGATGAAGTCCTCCGCCTGAACAGGTCGATCGATAACCTCGGTGAAGTCGACATAGTAGGCCAGCATCGCCTGAACCTGTTCGTCAATCTCCTCCTCGGTCGCCTCTTCGGCAGGCAATTCGATCTGCAGGGGGTCATAGGAGCTGAGCTCTACGAGGGGCCGAACCGTAAAGGTCAGGGCAAAGCTGAAATCGCTCCCCTCCTCGACCAGATCGATCTCCTCGAAGTCGGGCTTACCGAGTGCCACGTAGCCCTCGGCGTCAATCGCCAACGGAAAGATCTCGTTAACCAGCGTATCGGTCGCTTTGGCAAGGAAGTAGTCCCTGCCACCGTAATAATTCTCCAGCACCTTGCGTGGTGCCTTACCGGTGCGAAAGCCCGGGATGCGCGCCTTGCCAGCCTCCTTGTAGGCCGCCTTGATACCCCTATCAACATCGACCGCCGCAATGGTTGCGCTCAGATGAACCCTGTTATTCTCAGCCCTCGTGCTGCTCGTTTCCAAAGCCGACCTCATCCTCTCATCCGTCTCAACATCCTGAAAGCGCCGAGCTCGGCGCTTTCCCGGTGGAACCATCGATTTTTTGAACGTAGCTACTATAGCACACTAATAGAGGTCCTCGCCGAAGACACGTACCTGATTACGGCCACTGTTCTTAGCAACATACAGAGCCTCATCGGCCTTCTTCATGAGGTCGTTGAAGTCGACGGGATGAGAATCCTGAATGGTGGCAATTCCGGTGCTGACCGTTATTGAAAAAGAACCACCTTCCACAGCAAAGACCTGCTGCGCTATCTGTTTACGAATGTCCTCGGCAAGCAGTTTCACTCCCGTCGTGTCGGTCTGTGGTAGCCAGACACACAGCTCCTCACCGCCATAGCGGCCGCTGATGTCGGTATGGCGAAAACGGCGATTGAGTATACGACCAATGAAGGCCAGAACCTCGTCGCCAACCGCATGGCCATAGGTATCGTTCACGCTCTTAAAGTGGTCGATGTCCATCATCAACGCAGCCCCTGGTAGGTTTGGTTGGCGCACGTTGAGATCAAAGCTGCGCCCCGCCTCGCGGAAGAAGGTCGCATGGTTGTACAGACCCGTGAGCTCGTCACGCCGCGCCAGTCTCTGCAGTTCCTGCATCATGAAATGGCTTTCGGTGTTATCAAAGATCATCAGAGAAGTGCCCACACGCTCCTGACCGTCGGTCAGCGGAGAGCTCGAGATGCGCAGGTGCAGGGTCTTTCCGCCACGTACAAGCTCAAAGTCGCTGAAGCCCTCCTTCTCGAAGGCCTGCATGGGGAAGCCTTCGATGTCCGCAATGGGAAAACCGAGTCGAGCATGGGCGAGCATCGGAAAATAGCGCTGCGCCATGCCGTTCGAGTCGAGCAGACGATTAGAAGTATCTACGAGGATGAAGGCGTCGCGCATGTTCTGCAAGATGAGTTCGCGCCCGGTAGACTGCCAGCTACGCTGTCGGAATCGCACGAGATACGAACACAGCATCGCTATGGTAATCGTCAAGGCGGTGGGTACCGGGTTCCATTCGCCTGGTACGACGCCAATGAGCTTTGCTGTCTGGGCGACCAGTGGCAGGACACAGGCGATGATGAACAGGGCGCTCACCTTGCGATTGTCCTCCTTCAAAAATCCTCGCAGGATAATGAAAGTTCCCAGTATCGTGAAGGCAAACGCAAAGATGAAACAGGGATAGTAGAGAAGTCCCGGCTGGACCAGGAGATGGGCTTGCCATCCCGTTTTCACATAGGTGAGCCCCAGATAATACAGCTTCGTATAGGGGTAGAGTAAAACAGACACCGTGAAGATCGCCGGTATCGCAATGAGTAAGAGGGTCTTCCAGGCAGCCAGCCGCGGCAGGTTCACATAGTCGCGAGCAAAGAGGTAATACAGGGAGCCAAGGAATGGTGCCCCCAGGTACATGACTTTAGCGGCAACGACCGCCGCGCTCAGATCCAGAGCGGTAACCTCGAACAGGTAACCACATGCCATCAATGCGATGATCATGGAGAGCATCGCAAAGAACATCATGCGCTTCTGCCGCCAGAGGCTGAGTGTATAGCAAGCAATAAAGATAGATACTATGGCAGTAATATGCTGCAGAACGATTATGAAAGTGACTATTGTTGCTCCCCCCGAAAAGTTATTATCGCCGCTCCCCCGAATAACTTGTGAGCACTGTGCACTCTAACATAAGCAGGTCTTTGACGACAACTTGAATTATTCGATCATTTCAAGTAGTGTTGCACATGCTCTCGTCATGATGCGGCTGTAGTTCAATTGGTAGAGCATCAGCCTTCCAAGCTGACCGTTGCGGGTTCGAGTCCCGTCAGCCGCTCCAGACGAGTAAATCTACAACACAAGAAGTCCTTCAGTCCGTGACGGATGGAGGACTCGAACCCGTGAGGGTGAAGGCCGTCAAGCAAACGTGCCTGTGGCACGTTTGTAGGCCTGAAACCGAGCGAACGACAGTGAGCGAAGGTGGGGCGGATGTGCGCAACACATACGCGCGAGTCCCGTCAGCCGCTCCAGACGAGTAAATCTACAACACAGGAAGTCCTTCAGTCCGTGACGGATACCCGATAGGACGGATTGAGTGTGCCGTTCTCAATGCGCGCAATCGTTGATTGAGGTTTATGGGCAAGCTCGGCTAGCTGTTTTTGACTCAAGCCTTCTTCCTTGCGCAATACCGTCAGGGCGACGGCGATATCAAGTTTCTCGCACTCTTCTTTGTAGCTGTGCTCAAAACCAGAATATTGTGTGCCGTATTTTGCAAGCAGTTCATCTGTATAGCTCATGGCTTCTCTCTTTCCAGATACTCGTTCATCATTTGTTTTGCTTTATCGATCTCACCATCAGAAAGGATTTATTAGTTCAGTAAGATGGAGTAAGATTTGCAATCTGGAAATTGATGTCAATTTCACACAGAGGTGCTGGTGGTGCGTGGTGCGCCCGGCAGGAATCGAACCTGCAGCCGACGGATTAGAAGTCCGTTGCTCTATCCGTTGAGCCACGGGCGCAGAAGAAAATCATAACATATCGCCGTGCCCATCGTGGCTCTTTCTGAAAAGATCGATCTTCGCTGTCGCCTTCCAAGAACCGCGAATCGGGTAGAATACGGGAGAGACATCCAGAGAAGCGGGCGTGGCGGAATTGGCAGACGCACCAGGTTTAGGTCCTGACGGGGAAACCTGTGGGAGTTCGAGTCTCCCCGCCCGCACCAGTCATTCTGGCCAGATGTTCGCCATCCACCGGGCACTCAGCAGATCGGCGGCATGATCGTGAGAATTGATTCGTCTCTGGTCTCTGTAAAGGTCTCTTTAAAGGCTTGATCAAGAGGAGTATCTCGATGCCTTTTACGATTATCAGACAAGATATAACAAAGATGGAAGTGGACGCCATCGTCAATGCTGCGAACACCGACCTCCGCATGGGCGGTGGAGTCTGCGGAGCGATCTTTGCGGCTGCTGGAGCAGCGGAATTACAGGCTGCCTGCGACAAACTCGCACCCATCAAAACGGGTGAGGCAGTCATCACTTTGGGCTTCTCCCTTTCTGCAAAGTATGTGATCCATACTGCTGGTGTGGTATACCGGAATGGCGCAAGCGGTGAAGAAGCCCTGCTCCGCGCCTGCTACATCAACAGCCTGAAACGTGCTGTAGAGAACAACTGCGAGAGCATAGCCTTCCCGCTGATATCGAGCGGCATCTACGGCTATCCAAAAGACGAGGCATTGAAAGTCGCCACCGGCGCTATCCATGAATTTTTGGAAGACCACGACCTCGATGTGTATCTTGCTCTCTTTAACAAGACCGCATTCACGGTAAGTAGAGAGCTGCTTGGAGAGGTTGAGGCCTATATCGACGAGCATTACGTCGAGGAACACCACAGCCGTTTGGGCATACGCAGGCGTGAACTCCTTGATGTTGAGATCAAGGCACTCGATTGCGCCGATCAGGGAGCAGTTTATGAGTACGCATCATCTGAGGGCATCGAGGATATCATCGGCAAGCTCGATGCGTCATTCTCCGACACGCTCCTGCGCCTGATAGATGCCAAAGGCAGGACTGATGTCGAGGTCTACAAGAAGGCAAATATCGACCGCAAGCTGTTCTCCAAAATCCGCATCGGCAAAGAGTACCTGCCAAGCAAGCGTACAGCCATCGCCCTGGCCGTCGCGCTGGAGCTTACTCTGGATGAGATTGACGACCTGCTTGAGCGCGCCGGGTATGCCTTATCACACAGTCAGATGTTCGATGTCATCGTGGAGTATTTCATCGTCAACGGCAAACACGATGTTTATGCGATAAACGAGGTACTGTTCAAATACGACCAGCCACTATTGGGAGGGTAATCGGTGCCCCACCCCCACCCCCACTCCCCCAACTGAAAAGGGCAGCTGAGACAGTTCATTCGATGTCGCTTTTATTCGATGTCGCTTTTAAAGCGACCACCCGACACCAGGCAGACCTTATCCTGTGGTCATGAAGTTACAACCTGACCATACGGAGGTGCCGGAATGAAAAAAGGACTTACAGAGCTCGTATTCATCCTCGACAAGAGCGGTTCGATGGGTGGGCTGGAGAAAGACACCATCGGTGGCTACAACTCGATGCTCGGCAAACAGAAGGCGGTGGATGGCGAGTGTCACATCACGACCGTGCTGTTCGACAACAACTACGAGTTGCTCCACGACCGCATTGACATCAAGGCAGTCAGCCCCATAACGGAGAGGGAGTACCAAGTGGGTGGCTCGACGGCTCTACTCGACGCAATCGGCAGAACCATCCATAAGATTGGCAACGCGCAGCGGCACACCGCTGATGACTACCGCGCCGAGAAGGTGATGTTCGTCATCATCACAGATGGCGAGGAGAACAGTAGTCACGAGTATTCTTCAGACAAGGTCAAGGCGCAGATTGAGCGGCAGAAGGAAAGATACAGCTGGGAGTTTGTCTTCCTTGGCGCTAACATCGATGCGGTGGAGACGGCAAGCCGCTTCGGCATCGGCGCAGACCGTGCGCAGCGCTATCATGCGGATGCCGGCGGTGTGGAGCTGAACTTCAGGGCCATGAGCGACGCTGTAGCTTGCTACCGCACAGGTGCCATACCACAGGATTGGAATGCAGAGATTGACGAGGACTTTAAGCGGCGAGAGGGAAGGTAGTTTCACAAAGAAGGATGAAACGTGTATACTCTCACAGCGTGCCAAAAGGCTTCGTCATGGTGGGTATAGCTCAGTTGGTTAGAGTGCCAGGTTGTGGCCCTGGAGGCCGTCGGTTCGAGTCCGATTACCCACCCCAAATGCTTGTTTGTCGAGGACGGGTTCTGAGACCCGCCCTCGATTGTTCTTTAGCTCGATCCCTGCGTGAGCCACATGCCTTGCGGGCAAAGCCTGGCAGTCCGTAGGGAAGCAATCAATCGACACTTCCCTAAAACCCCAGCCAGAAGCGAAGATTGAGCCAGAGCACCGCGAACAGTTCGCGCAGAGGCGGAGAAACCCAGATAACGACGATGATCACCATAAAGAATGCCAGCAGAACCGCCAATATCTGCCAAGCGGGTGGCGCTGCGCGATAGAGTTTACTCACGCCCTTGGCGTCAACCAGCCTGGTGCCAACCTTCAGGCGTACCAGAAAGGACGAGGCCATACCGCTGCGACCCTTGTCCAGATATTCGATGAGATTCGAGTGGGTACCCAGCGCCACGATCAGATCGGCTTTCTTTTGCCAGGCAAGCAAGAGCGCCAGATCCTCGCTGGTCGCGGACAGGGGCCAGGATATGGCATCGATCCCAAGATCCTCAAGGCGCTTTTTGGAGGTCACGGTTCCGTCTTCGTAAGCGTGCGCGATGATCTCCGCACCGCACTTCAGGGCCTTGTCGGTAACGGAATCCATGTCGCCGATGATGATATCGGGCTTGAAACCAGACTCCAACAAGGCATCGGCGCCGCCATCAACGCCAATGAGCACCGGCCGGACCTCTCGGATATAGGGGCGCAGAGTCGTGAGATCGGCTCGATAGTCATAACCCCGCACGACAACGAGAACCTGCCGATGCTTGATCTCGGTGCGAACGGACGGTACCCAGGGATCGTAGAGCAGCTCACCTTTCTGTCGATCAAGATACTCGATGGTGTTCGCGACGAACTGCTCCATCACCTCGTCGAGGCGTTGCTCGGCAAACTCCATGCGCTGAGCTACGGTCGTCGCGTCGAGGAGGGCTCCGGAGACAAGCAGGCGCCCTTCCTTGAGCACCATGTTGTCCTCGATGGTCACCTCATCGCCCTCTGACAACAGCTCAAAGGTGGCATCGCCCGTGGCGTCAAGCAAAACGATACCTGCCTCAACAAGTATCTGTGGCCCGATGTTCGGATAGCGTCCAGAGATGGATTCGGCGGCATTGACGACCGCCTTTACACCACAGGCGACCAGACCATCAGCCGATACCCGATCGATATCCTCATGGTCTATGACGGCGATGTCGGAAGACGCCAAACGCTTGATCAAGTCCTTCGTCTTGCGGCCCAAACGGGCGGTTCCCGTGATCATGACGGCTCACATCCCTGCCGCAGAATGCTGTCCTCCAGAAGCTGACGGGCATGATTGAGCGCCGTTTCGTCGGTGGAGCCCGCGAGCATTCGCGCGATCTCGGCCACCCGCTCATCCCCGGTAACCTCACGGATACCTGTGTAGGTCCCCTGGTCGTCGACAATCTTCTCGACAAGAAGGTGGGTGGTGGCTATAGCCGCAATCTGGGCAAGATGGGTAACGACGATCAGCTGATGATCGCGGGCCAAAGCGCGCAGACGTTCAGCGACAGCCGTCGCCGTAGCCCCACCGATGCCCGCATCGATCTCGTCGAAGACCAGGGTTACCTGCTCCCCCGCCCACTGGCTCCCCTCCGCAGCGTCCTGCCCTTTGCCGCCATGCTCCAAAGCCTTGATGGCAAGCATCACACGACTCAGCTCACCGCCGCTTGCAATCTTTGCCAATGGCCTCTGCCCACTGGATGGCACTGGGCGGTAAAGCATCTCGTAACGCGCCGGACCCTGCCGCGTCCAGTCTTGACGCGGCAGATCATGAATGGCAACAGACAGGGAGCTACCCTCCATCGCAAGATTCTGCAGGGAGGCCGTCAGTCGCACAGACAACTCCTGAGCAGCTCTGGCTCGGATATCTGACAGCTGTCGGGCCGCCTCGTGCAGTTTTTCGTCCGCACGCCCAAGCTCGCAGACAGCCTGTTCGCGACGCTGTTTCAGATTGTCAGTCATATCAAGCCGCGCTGAGGCATCGGTCCAGGTGGCAAAGACATCTTCCATCCGCGGGCCGAAGCGCCGACGCAAGCCTTCAAGCTGTCCCAGACGGTCAAGCGCTTCCTCCAGGGCCGCAGGGTCAAACTCCACATCATCGCAATAGGCACGCAGAGAGGCTGCGCTGTCCTCGGCACCGAGCGCCAGGTCGCCAAGCTGGGCAACCAGGGCGTCGAGCCGTGCGTCCACACCCCTTTGCCGCTCAAGCAGCAGGTGCGCCCGAAAGAGACTTTCCATCGCCTTGCCCTCATCGCGCAACAGAGCAAGAGCCTCTCTGCTCGCCGTTGCCAATTCCTCTCCATTGCGCAGGATCGGTAGTCTTGCCTCAAGCGCCTCCAACTCACCTTCCTCGGGTTTAAGGGCCTCTATCGCTCGCACGGCGAAACGTGCCTGTTCAAGGGCCTGCTCAGAGCTGTGCGCACTCATCTCGATCTGGTCGATCACCCCTTGAGCCTCAGCATACGCATCCCAAGCCTCCTGCCAGGCAATAAGCTCCTGTCCGCCGGTCGCACCCTTGGCCGCAACGCGGTCGAGCACCTCAAGTTGGGCTGCAGGCGCAAGCAGCACCTGATGGTCATGCTGTCCATACAGATCAACGAGGGGTCCTATGGTTTTAGCCAGAGCACTGACGGTCACCATCTCATCATTTAGGGTGCAGCGACCTCGGCCATCCATGCCCAGGCGTCGCGTGGCAACCTGCTCGCCTGCCGCATCGAGGAAGCACGCCTCAACGCGCAGCTCCCGCGCACCCTCACGGATAGCTCCTGTATCGCCACGCTCCCCGATCAGTAGCTTGATGGCACCGATCAGAGCGGTCTTCCCGGCGCCGGTCTCACCGCTCAACACGGTGCAGCCAGGCGCAAAGTGCAACCGAGCCTCGCGAATCAGGGCGTAGTTGCGGACAGTCAACTCATCAAGCATCGCTCCTCCTGAAGAAGGTATGCGCGATCTGATCGTAAAAACTGCTCGCTCCAAAGCGCAGCAGTCGAAGTTTCTCGGAGGCCGCACGCACAAGGATACGCGCTACCTGAACATCCCCGGCAGTACCGACGCTGGCCAACTCCCCGTCAAAGAAAAGCACGACACGCTGGCGATTCGTGGCCGCCGGTACGAGCATGATAGTGTCTTCTGGCGCGGTGACAATGGAACGGGCATTGAGCGTGTGGGGCGAAACGGGCACGATACACAGGCCCGCAAAACTCGGGGAGATGAAGGGACCACCCGCCGAGAGGGCATACGCGGTCGAACCGGTGGCCGTTGAAACGATCAGGCCATCACCGCCAATGCTGTCGATGAGATGGTCGTTGACGGCTATATCGAGGCTGATGATGCGTCCGAAGTTACCGCGACTGACCACCATCTCATTGAAAGCCAGGTAGTGTTCAACTCGTCCATCCGTAAAGACTGCCTCGGCTTCGAGCATGGTGCGCTCATCGAGCGTTGCGGTACCGTCCACAGCCGCCTGTACCGCCTCGATCAATCTGCTTTCCGTTGCGCCTGCAAGAAAGCCAAGGTGTCCGAAGTTGTAGCCGAGCAGGCTGACCCCACTGCGCCCGATGATACGCGCCGCCTGGAGGATGGTGCCGTCGCCACCGAAGGCGCAAACCAGATCACAGGAGGAAACGCTGGCGCACAGCTCGTGCAACTCGGGGTCCTCGGGAGTGAATATCCCCCTGGTGGCCACCTGCACCTGACAACCCCGCCCATCGAGCCACCCTCGCACCTTCTCAAGGGCCTCCCAGGCTGTCGCCTTGGATTTGTTGGCGATCAACAGAACTTTCATCCAGCCTCTCCCATCAGGTGATCAATCAGAGGGTATCCGGGCCAATGGGGTCGTTGGCCGGTCGTTGGCCATCCAGACGGACCGCACAACGGCTTCAGGGTCAATGGTAGCAGGAATGCCGCCTATTCGTGCCCACAGGAAGAATTCGATATTACCCGCGGGGCCCTTCAGGCGCGATGACACAAGCCCCTGAGGCGACAGACCTGCCTCCCGGGCCGCCGCGAGAACGGCGTCGAGAGCTCGAAGATGAGCATGCCTATCGGTTACGACACCACCTTGATCAACCGCCGAGGGAGGCAGCTCAAACTGTGGCTTGATGAGGACAAGCAGCGCGCCCTGCGGCTCGATGAAGCTACGCAGATGCGGCAGCAGGCGCGCCAATCCGATGAAGCTGAGATCGACGACGGCCAGATCGAAGGGGGCGCCCACCGCTTCAGGCGAGAGTTCACGGATGTTCGTGCGTTCCATGAGCACAACCCGTTCATCGGTACGCAGAGACCAGGCCATCTGACCGTAGGCCACATCGACCGCCGTAACCTGTCGGGCGCCGTGTTTGAGGAGACAGTCGGTAAAACCGCCCGTTGAGGCTCCAATGTCGATACAGCGCCAACCCGCTGGATCGATCGTGAGATCGTCAAGCGCACCCGCGAGTTTATCGCCTCCGCGCGAGACATGAGCCTGAGTGGATTTGAGCGCGAGGGGAGCATCGGTGGCAATGCTCATACCGGGTTTTGTGAGCAGCCGATCGGCGCTGATTACCGCGCCAGCAAGGCTGAGCCGCCGCGCCTCATCGACACTTGCTGCCAGCCCTCGAGCAACGAGCGCATCATCAAGCCGCTGCGTCGCCATCCAGAGCATCCTGTATTCGAAGCAGCAGATGAGAAGCATCCATACCCAGCTCGGCGAAGAGCTGCTGTATGCTGCCGTGTGTGACAAAGGTGTCGGGTATGCCGATTGTCAGAACCCGCGGTTGCGAAATGGCGAGATGGGCGAGCTCCTCTAACACTGCCGAACCAAAGCCGCCAATGGTCGTACCTTCCTC